>NZ_JBFBGK010000023.1:0-86840 GCF_040684615.1 Streptomyces sp. NPDC089919 | reverse complement strand
GCGCACGGTCGCGTAAGCCGCGGCGGGACTCCCGGCCGTCACGTCACGGCCGGGACCCCTGCGGTGCGGCGGTCCGGTCCCCGGTGGTCGTCTCGTCCCGCATCTCGATCCGCACGCCCGCGCCGTCGGCGGTGGCGAGGTCGAGCGTGGCCGTGGTGGCCGCGACCATGAAGGGGACGTCCGCGTGGGCGCAGGCGAGGGCCACCCCGAGGGTGCCCACCTTGTTGGCCGTGTCGCCGTTGGCCGTGATCCGGTCCGCGCCCACCACGGCCGCGTCGACCAGCCCGCCGACGATCGCGGACGAGGCGGCGCCGTCGACCTGGACCCGGTGCGGGATGCCCTCCTGCGCCAGCTCCCAGGCCGTCAGGCGGGCGCCCTGGAGCAGCGGCCTGGTCTCGTCGACGTAGACGGTCTCCAGCATCCCGCGGCGGTGCAGCTCCCGGACCACGCCCAGGGCCGTGCCCCAGCCGGCGGTGGCCAGCGCCCCGGTGTTGCAGTGCGTCAGCAGCCGCAGCGGGCGGTCCGTCCCGGTCCGGGCCAGCAGCCAGTCGGCGCCGAGGACCCCCATGGCGCGGTTGGCCTCGAGGTCCTCGCGCAGCACGGCGTGGGCCTCCGCCAGGACGGCGTCCAGCCCCTCGGGGAGCCGGGCGGCCACCCGGTCCACGCAGACGGCGAGGTTGACCGCGGTCGGCCGGGCCCCGCGGATGCGCGCCACGGCCGCGGCGAGTTCCGCGTCGTCCCAGCCCTCCCGGCGCGCTTCGAGCAGGGCGAGCGCCACGCCGTACGCGCCGGCCGCGCCGATCGCCGGCGCACCGCGCACGGCGAGCCGCACGACGGCGTCGACGAGGGTGGCGACCTCGCGCACCTCCAGCCGCTCCAACCGGTCCGGCAGGGCGGTCTGGTCGATGAGCGACAGGGCCGTGCCCGTCCACTCGACGGCGCGCAGTTCACGGGTCATCGGGCACTCCTTGCAGCGGGGGAAGCGGAGACGGTTGCGGGCTCGGCCGGCGGGGCCGGGCGGCGGGCGCCGCGGACGGCCACCGTGCTGGCGGCCACGCTGACCGCCGCGAGCACGGCGAAGAAGATCCAGATGGCCCGGTCGCCGAAGGCCTCGTGCAGCCGCAGTCCGCTGAGCGGCGCGATCATCCAGGCGAGCAGCTGGCTGCTGGTGTACCCGCCCATGTAGACCCCGTGCATGGCGGGCGGGGCCAGCCGCGCGATGGTGGCCTGCATGGTGGGCACCCACAGCATCTCGCCGAAGGCGAAGACCACGATCACCGCGAGCACCGCGGCGAGGTGGGTGGTGGCCAGCAGGATCAGGAACGGCGGGCCCATCAGCAGGACCCCGACGCTGAGCACGACGCCGGGGTGCCAGCCGCTCGTCCAGCGCGTGAGGCGGATCTGGAGGGCCAGCACCAGGACCGGGTTGACCGCGTAGAGCAGGCCCCAGGTGGCGGGAGCCAGGCCGAAGGAGCTGACCGCCACGACGGGCAGCACCGTCTCGAAGGACATGTAGACCATGAAGCCGACGAGGGTGGCGAGCAGGAGCAGCAGGAAGGGCCGGTCGGCGCCGACGGCCTTCAGGGTCGGCCCCAGGCCGGCGCCGCGTTCGCCGCCGCCGCCGTGGTGGGCGGGCAGCAGGACGACGGCCAGCCGGCAGGTGAGGGCGCCCAGCACCGCGATGCCGACGAGGAAGGCGGTCCAGCCGCCCGCCAGCAGCAGCCCGGCGGCCAGCGGTGGGCCGACCACGACGCCCAGGTTGTTGGCCGTGCGCAGGCTGGCGTACGCCTGGTCGCGCCGCTCGGGCGGCATCACGTCGGCCACCAGGGCGTTGATGGCGGAGCGGCCGGGCGCCCAGACGACCCCGGCCAGCACGACCAGGGCCACGCCCCAGGGCACGTGCCGTCCGACGAGCCCGAGGCAGAGGATGAGCGCGGACTGCAGGCCGGTGCTGGCGACGAGGATCCGGCGCCGCCCCCACCGGTCGGAGAGGTGCCCGCCCACCCAGGCGGCCGGCGGGGTGAGCACGGCGCTGAGGAGGAAGATCAGGCCGGTCTCGCCCGCGGTGGCGTGCAGCGACTCGATGGCCCAGACGCCGACGTACGACCAGAAGGTCGCGAAGGAGGCGCCGCTGAGCAGGCTGACCAGGGCCGCCCGGCCCAGGACCGGCTCCCATTCCGCTCCCAGCAGCAGTCGGCCGCAGCCCCGGGCGAGCCCGGCGAGCCTGGTCTTCATCAGGTGAACTCCATCGTGCGAGGGGGGTGTTCCGCGGGGCCGTCGAGGCCCACGCGGCGGCCGACCGCGGCCGCCACCGAGCTGCGCAGCCGGCCCAGGGCCCGCTCGGACACCCGGAAGGGCGGTGCCGGGTGGTGGTCGTCGGTCCAGGACCGCAGCACGGTCACCGGGCGCCCGTCCGGGCCGTCGCAGATCAGGGCCTCGGCCAGGCCCCGCCCGTGCACGGCCCGGACGTGCAGGCGCCGGCCGCGCAACGGGTGCGAGGGGTGGGTGACGGTGATCGGCTGACCCGGTCCGGCCGGGCGGTCCCCGGTCATTCGGGCGGGGCCAGTTGGCTTCCCGTCCCGGCCTCGTGGACGAACACCGCCTCCATCGGACAGGTCTCCGCCGCCTCCAGGACCCGGTCGTCCGGGGCCGTCAGGGGGTGCAGCGCCTCGGCCCGTCCGCCGCGCAGGGCGAAGTGGCCGGGGGCGACGGAGACGCACACCCCCGAGCCCTGGCAGTACGACCGCTGGACGGACAACTCCCACTGCTGCTCAGCCATCAAGGGCCTCCCCCGCGCCGCCCGGCCGCCGGGCTCCGGTGCGGATCTCCCGGAAGGACACCCGCATCCGCTCGGGGCCGCGGACCGCGACGTGCGGCCGGTAGCTGAGGGCGCCGGTGTCGAGGACGGGGTCGGCGAACGCCCGGGCGAAGGCGTTGAGGGCGATGGCGCCCTCCATCCGGGCCAGCACCGAGCCGAGGCAGAAGTGCGGGCCGGCGGCGAAGCCGAGGTGGCCCGGGTCGCCGCGGGTGATGTCGAAGGTGTCGGGGTCCCGGTGCTCCTCGGGGTCACGGTTCGCGGCGCCGAGGAGGACCAGCAGGGGCGTGCCCGCCGCGACCTCGACGTCCCCGACGGTGAGGGGTTCGCGCGCGATACGGGTGATCATCTGGGCCGGGGCGTCGTACCGCAGCACCTCTTCCACCGCCGCGCCGGCCAGTTCGGGCCGCTGCCGCAGCAGTTCGAGCTGGTCGGGGTGGCGCAGCAGGCTGAGGACGCCGTTGAGGATGAGGTTGGCGGTGGTCTCGTGGCCCGCGACCAGCAGCAGGATGCACATGATGATCAGCTCGGTCTCGGTGAGCTGGTCCCCGCTCTCCTCGGCCGCGATCAGCTCGGAGAGCACGTCTGCGCGGGGCGCCGGGTCGTTCCGGCGCTCGGCGATCAGGCGGGAGAAGTAGCCGACGAAGCCGGCGCGGGCCTCCTCGACCTCCGCCTCCACGCCGGTGGTCAGCTGCCCCGGGACCAGCTGCGGGTCCACGGTGTACGCGATGGAGCGGGCCCAGCGCTCGAAGACCGGGTGGTCCTCGCGGGGCACGCCCAGCATCTCGCAGATCACCCGGACCGGCAGCGGGTAGGCGAAGGCGGACACCAGGTCCGTGCTGTCGCCCCCGGCGGCGATCTCCTGGAGCAGTTCCTCGACGATCTCCTCGACGCGGGGCCGCCACTGCTCGATGACCCGGGGCTTGAAGGCCCGGCCGGCGAGCCGGCGCAGCCGCGTGTGGTCGGGGGCGTCCAGGTTCATCAGGTTGGGCATCTGCGGCACCTTGGTGATGCCCGCGCCGCGCCGGTCGCTGCTCACCTTGGGGTTGCGCAGCACGGACTCGCAGTCGGCGCGGCGGCCGACGACGAGGATCCCGCTGGCGGGGTCGGTGTAGGGCGAGGCCTCCCGCAGGGCCCGCAGGACCTCGTACGGATCGGGCCGTACGGCCGGGTCCGAGAGCCGGGCCAGGTCGGGTGACAGGGATGTGGTCACGTTGTCCGTTCTTCCGTGAGGGGGTGTCAGCGCCGGCCGTGGACGGCGCGCATCATCCGGACCAGGGCGCGCATCGTCCCGGGCGTGCGGCTGAAGCTGGTGGGCCGCAGCGGCGGGCGGAACAGCTGGCTGGTGACGGCCTGGGTCCGGGTGAACTCCCGCAGTCCGTCGGCCCCGTGGACCCGGCCGAAGCCGGAGTCCCCGACGCCGCCGAAGGGCAGGGCGGGGATGCCGGCGAAGGCGATGACGGCGTTGACCGACACCATCCCGGCGCGCAGCCGCCCGGCGACGCTCCGGCCGGCGGCCCGGTCGCGGGTGAACACCGAGGCGCCCAACCCGTAGGACCCGGCGTTGACCAGCTCGACCGCCTCCTCGACGGAGCCGACGGTGTTCACCACGAGCACCGGGCCGAACGTCTCCTGGGTGAGCGCGGTGCTGTCCTCGGGCACGTCGGCCAGCACGACCGGGGCGACGTACGGGGGCGCGAAGGAGTGCTCGCCGCCGAGCAGGGCGCGGGCGCCGCGCGCCAGGGCGTCCCGGACGTGGCCCCGGATCACCTCGACCTGGCGGGGCAGCACGATCGGGCCGAGGTCGGCGTCGGGCCGGTCCCCGGTCCGCAGCGCCGCGGCCTTCGCGGTGACCAGCTCGAGGAAGCGCTCGGCCGCCTCCCGGACGACGTAGACGCGCTCCAGGCCCACGCAGGTCTGCCCGGCGTTGGACATGGCCGCCCAGACCGCCGCGTCGGCCGCCGCCTCGAGGTCGGCGTCGGCGGCGACCACCATGGCGTCCTTGCCGCCGCCCTCGATCACCACGGGCGTCAGGGTCTCGGCGCAGGCGGCCATGACCTTGCGGCCGGTGGCGCTGGAGCCGGTGAAGGAGATCTTGTCGACCCCGGAGCGGCACAGCTCGGCGCCGGTGTCGCCGTCGCCGGCCACGACCTGGAGCAGGTCCTGGCCGGGCGCTGCCTCGGCCAGGGTGGCCGCGAGCCAGCGGCCGGTGGCCGGGGTCAGTTCGCTCGGCTTCAGGACGACGGTGTTGCCGCCGGCGAGGGCGGCGGAGACCGGGCCGATGGGGATGAACGCCGGGTAGTTCCAGGGCCCGATGACGCCGATCACGCCCAGCGGCCGGTAGGCGAGGGTCGCGGACTGGTTGACCATCAGCATCCCGGCGGGGACGCGGCGGCGGCGCAGCACGCGTGCGGCGTGGGCGGCGGCCCAGCGCAGGTGGTCGGCGACCAGGACCACCTCCAGGCGCGCGTCGTCGGGGGTCTTCCCGGTCTCCCGGCCGATGAGGTCGGCCAGTTCGTCCGCCCGGCGCAGGATCAGCACCCGCCAGGCGTCCAGGACCCGCTTGCGTCCCGCGAAGCCCAGCGCCTCCCAGGCGGGCTGGGCCCGGCGGGCGGCGGCGACGGCCCCGGCGACCGCGGCCGCGCCGGGCCGGCCGGTGCCGGCGTCGGCGTCGGTGGGTGCGGGGGCGGCGCCCGGGCTCATCGGCGGGCCCCCCGGTCGCGGGAGACGGGCTGGACCAGGACCCGGGAGCGGGGGCGCAGCGAGATCGCCGTGTCGCCGTACCGCAGGAACTCGCCCGGCACCAGGCTGAGCTTGAAGCGCTGGTGGATCATCGCGACGATCATCCGCAGCTCCAGCAGGGCCATGAAGTTGCCCACGCACATCCGGGCGCCGGCGCCGAAGGGGAAGTAGGCCATGCGGTGGCGGCCCTTGGACCGCTCGGGGTCGAACCGGGCCGGGTCGAAGGCCTCGGGGTTCTCCCAGTGCCGCGGGTTGCGGTGCGAGACGAACGGCGAGAGCAGGACGGAGGAGCCGGCCGGGATGTGGAAGCCGGCCAGTTCGTCGTCGGCGACCGCGTCCCGCGGGTAGATCCAGATCGGCGGGTACAGCCGCAGGCTCTCGTCCACGACCTGCTGGGTCCACGGCAGTCGCTCGACGTCCGCGGCGGTGGGGACCGCGCCGGCCAGCACGCGCTCCAGTTCCTCGTCCATCCGCTCGCCGACGGCCGGGTGCTGGGCCAGGGAGACCAGGGTCCACAGCAGCGCGACGGCGGTGGTCTCGTGGCCGGCGAGGTAGATGGTCAGCATCTCGTCGCGGATCTCCTCGTCGGTCCACCGCTGCCCGGTGACCGGGTCGGTGGCGGCCTCGATGAGCTCCATGAGCGGGCCCTCGCCGGTGCGGGCGTGGTTCTCGCGGATGTCGGTGACCAGCCGGGTGAAGATCCGGCGGTCCCGGGCGATGGTCCGGTTGCGGCGGGTGGGCAGCCAGGACGGGGCCATCTCGCCGACCGACCCGTGCTTGAACATCACCTCGATGACGTTGTTGACCACGTCCTTGAGGACCGGGGTCGCGGGCCGGATGTCGTAGCCGAAGAGGGAGCGGCTGAGGGTCACCAGCGTCAGCCGCAGGGTCTCGGTGACCAGGTCGACCGGTTCGCCGCGGCGTGCCCGCACCTCCCAGTCGTCCAGCATCTCGGTGGTGGCGCGGACGATGATGGGCTCGATCGAGGCCACGGCCTTGCGCAGGAACACCGGCTGGACGGCCCGCCGGTGGGCCTTCCAGGCGTCGCCGTCGGTGGTCAGCAGGCCGTCGCCCATCACCGTGCGGAACTGCTCGTAGAGCACGCCGCGCGTGTAGTTGGAGGAGTTGTCCTTGAGCACCCGGGCCACCGCGTCGGGCTCGGAGACCAGGTGGACCGTGTACGGGCCGAGGCGCAGCCGGGAGACCTCGCCGTGGTCGCGCTGGGCGCGCAGCAGGAACTCCGCGGTGTCGCCCTTCCACTGGGGCAGGTTGCCGAGCACCGGGATGCCCCGGGGGCCGGGGGCGGTCCGCCCGCGCACCGGCGCGGGCCGTACTGCCGTCTGGGTCGTCGTCATCGTCGCGTCACCTCGTTGGATGGGCCGGGGGCCGGCCGTTCGCCTGGTCCGCCCGCGGCGCCGGGCGGGGAGTGCTGTGGGGCCCGCGGATCACGGGACGGGGAACTGGCGCTTCACGAAGGCGCCGTCGAAGACCCGGTCGGGGGCCAGCCGGCGCAGCGCGATGGTGCTGGCCGCCAGGAGGCCCACCGGGTAGCGGGTCCTGGGCCGGCGGGCCCGCACCGCCCGGCCGATGGCCTCGGCGACCTGCTCGGCGGTGATGGTGAAGGTGCCGGCCAGCGTCCGGCGGGTGCCGTTGTAGATCGCGTCGTAGTAGGCGGCCGTCCGCTCGTGGAAGGTGCGGTACGGGGAGTTCTCGCGGGTGGCGGCGGGGGGCAGGTGGTCCATGAAGGTCTGCCCCCACGGCGTGTGCACCGGGCCGGGCTCGACCAGGACCACCCGGATCCCGAAGCCGGCGACCTCCAGCCGCAGCGCGTCGCTCAGCGCCTCGACCGCGTGCTTGCTGGCGTGGTAGAAGCCGCCGCCGGGGACGGCGTACTTGCCGAAGATGGAGGAGACGTTGACGACCGTGCCGCGGCCGGCCTCGCGCATCCCGGGCAGCACCCGCTGGGTGAGGGCGACCAGGCCGAAGACGTTGGTCTCGAACTGCTCCCGGACCCGGTCGAGGGCGGTCTCCTCGAAGGTGCCGGACAGGCCGTACCCGGCGTTGTTGACCAGCACGTCCACCGAGCCGTGGCCCTCCTCGACGGCGGTGACGGCGGCGTCCACGGACTCGGGGTCGGTGACGTCGAGCGCGAGGGTGCGCAGGCCCAGGGCGGCGAGCTCCGCAAGGGTCTCGGGCTTGCGGGCGGTGGCGAAGACGGTGTACCCGGCGGCGTGCAGCCGGAGCGCGGTGGCGCGTCCGATGCCCGACGAGCAACCGGTGACGAGAGCGGTCTGCGGCTGCGGCATCGCGCCTGCCTCCTCATGTCCGTGGTGGGCCGCGGCCCGTGGGGGCGCGGCTGGGATCGCTGCGGTGGGGTGGGGCCGGCCGGCCCGGGGCGCACCGGACGGGGTGCGGGGCGGACAGCCGGGGACACCGGGCATCGACGAAGAGCAGGTGTCCCCGGCGGTCCCGTCGGGGTGCTGCCGCGGCCCGTGCGGGCCGCGGCTCCTGGGTCAGCCCAGGGCGCCGAGCTGCTGGGCGAGCTCCATGCCGTCCATCGAGAACCAGGACTCGACGATCTTGCCGTCGACGAAGTGGTCGATGACGATGCCGGAGATCTCGAAGGAGCGGCCGCTGGCGGGGATGCCGTAGTACTCGGCGCCCGAGTGGCTGCCGCGCGCGGTGAAGCGCTGGACGATCTTGTCGCCCTGCTCGATCCAGTCCTCGACGACCACGTGGAGGTCGGGGAAGGACTCGCGCTGGATCCGCACCCACTCGCGCAGGTGCTCGACGCCGTCGAAGCCGTCGGCGCGGGTGCCGTGGCTGATGTGGTCCGGGATCGCCTTCTCGTAGACGGCGTCCAGGTTGCCCTTGTTGAGGCACTCCTCGTAGTAGTGCTCCAGGACCCGGCGGTTGTGGCTGGTGGTCTCGGTCATGTCGGTGCTCCTCGGTCGGTGGTCGGAAGGGGATGGCCGGGCCGGCGGACCGGCCCGGGGGTCAGATGCGGTTCGCCGCCAGCCCGTGGAAGCGGGCGACGAACTCACCGGTACGGGCGTCGGTGACGCGCCAGACGCCGAGCGCGGGGTCGCCGGCGAGCCGGACGCGCGCCCGGGCGGCCCCGTTCAGGGCCAGCCGGCGGACGATCAGGGGGTCGGGGGTGACCGAGAGCCCCGGGGCGCACTCGGTCACGACGCGGACGACGTTCTCGACCGCGGCCACCGGCACCGCGCACTCCGGCGGCCGGGGCACCGCCCACAGGTCGTGCGGGTGGCAGTAGCCGGCTTCGGCGCCGAGGCCGTGCACGCCCTCGGGCTCCCAGCCGGCCAGCGGGACCACCAGGCCCCGCCAGCGCAGCACCGGGGTGTCGGTGAGCAGGGTCACCGGCGCCCCGGGCCGGCCCGGCAGGGCCACCGGCAGCTCCGCCTCCGGCGCCCCGGTCCCGTAGACCAGGCGCAGCGCGGCGGCCGGCGCCGGGTCCGCGGGGTCGTCCGGCCCGCCGGTGACGGGGCGGAAGGTGACCCGGACCGCCCAGCGGCCGTCCGCCAGCGGGTCGGCCGTGACGTCGCGCCGCAGCCGCAGCGGGCCGTCTGCCGGGCAGCCGAGCAGCGACCAGGGCACGGACAGGTCCTCCACGGTCGGCAGGCCCTGCTCCGGCAGGTCGGCCGGGACCACCCACTCGGCGCCGCGCACGGCGCTCTCCAGCAGGAGCGACACCGGGAGTGCCGGCCGGCCGCCCACCGTGAAGTCGCCGACCGCGGGGCTGGTCGCCGGGTCGAACTCCACCACGCTGCAGAGCCGTTCGTGGGCGGCGTACACCTCGGGCGAGCCCAGGTGGAAGACCTTGGGCCAGGTCTCCCGGTAGCCGGGGAGCGAGGGCGTCAGCGGGTAGCCGAGCGCCTGGACCGGGTCGAGCGCGCTGCCGAGCGGGCCGACGAAGCTCACCTCGCCGCGGCTGCCGGCGAGCAGTTCGGCGTGCCAGTGCGCCAGGCCCTCGTCGACGTCCATGGCGGCCATGTAGCGCAGGCTGGCCTCGAAGTTGGCGATCAGGCCGAGCTTGGCCCAGGTCGGCCAGGCCAGGGTCATCACGGGGAAGGACACCTGGCGGCCGGCCCACAGGCCGAGCCGGGCCAGGCACTCGTTGGCGGCGGCGTAGTCGAACTGGCCGACCATGCCGCCGAGCCGCCCGGTCAGCGAGCCGACCGTGCACAGCACCTTCAGGTCCCGGTCCCGCACCGCCCGGAAGACGTGCAGGAAGGCGTCGACCTTGGTGGACACCACGTCGGTGATGTCCGCGTCGGACTTGTTGGGCAGCCGGGTCGGGCGGTCCACGCCCGCGTTGTGCACCACGGCCGTCAGCTCCGGCAGCGCCTCGACCAGGGCCTCGACCTGCCCGGCGTCGGTGAAGTCGCAGGCCCGGTACTCCAGTCGCAGCCCCGCCGCACGCGCCGAGCGGAGGTTGTCCACCAGCTCCCAGGCGCTTTCGGCCCGGGCGATGTCCTGCCGGATCTGTGCGACCCGGCGGCCGTCCCGGTGGCCGGCCCACAGCTCGGCGCGGCGCCGGGCCAGCCCGACCGCGGTGTACTGGTCCCAGGTGTCCTCCGGCGGGGCGGCGGCCCGGCCGGTGACCACGGCGCGCAGGCCGTGCGTGGCGCACAGCCGCCGGGCCAGGGCCATGCCGATGCCCCGGCCGCCGCCGCTGATCAGGACCGTGTCGGCGGCCGTCCACCGCACCTCCGGGGCGCCCGGCGGCACCTGGTCGGCGGCCAGGGTCCAGCGGCCCCCGTCCCGGTGGCCGATCTCGGTCAGCCCCGGGCGCACCAGCTCCGCGGCGACCAGGCCGGGCAGGACCTCCTGGTCGTCCAGGGAGACGTCCAGCGCCCGGGCGTGGCAGGTCGGCAGCTCGCGGTGCAGGGTCTTGGCCAGCCCCGCCCACAGGCCGCCCAGCGGCTGCGCGAGGTCGTCGCCGGCGTGGTAGCCCATGCCGCCGCCGTGGTAGGTCACGGCCAGGTAGGTCAGCCGGTCGCAGGCCTTCTCCGTGCTCCAGGCGGCGTAGCAGGCGCGCAGGGCCGCGAAGGTCCGCAGCAGTGCGGCCCGCCACTGGCCGGCCGCGCCGGGCGCCAGCGGCTCGGCCAGCGTCAGGTCGACCAGGGTGTCGGCGGCCGCGGCGCCGGAGGGCCCGTCGGCATCCGCCAACTCGGCTCCGTGCGCCAGCAGTTCGGCGCGGACCCGGTCGGCGAGGGCCGGCGTGCCGTTGAGGACCAGCACCCGGCGGCCCGCGAGGGACTGCCGGGGCGCGCCGGCCGGGGCGGCCGTGAGCCGCCACAGCATCCGGCGCACCGGACGGGTGCTGGGGTCCTCGGACGGCAGGGCCGGGTGCGCCTCGGGCGCGGTGAGGGCGGGGGCGCTCATGCGGACACCGCCTGACGGCCGGCGGCGGCCGGCGCGGGCGGGTGCACCACGCCGGTGGCCGGGTCGAGGTGGCCGATCACCGTGGCGTCCAGGTCCTTCATCTGGGCCACCACCCGTCCGCCGGGGGTGACGGCGACGAAGCGGTTGCCCTCCCGGCGCTCCCCGGTGAAGCCGGGGTTGGTGACGTAGAGCTCCAGGTGCCCGTGCTCCTCGGCCAGTTCCCGGTCGTTCGCGCTCTGGTACAGGTCGATGCGGCGGATCGAGAGCGGTGCGGCGACCGGCACCAGGCCGTCGACCGGGGCCAGGACCCCGGTGCGCGCCAGGGCGTCGAGCAGCACGGCCGGCATGGTGAACTCGCCCCAGGGGCCGGCCCCGTCCAGCCGCGGACGGTAGCGCGACCGGGCGCCCATCGGGTGGCTCCGGGTCGCCTCGGTGGCGCGGAAGGCGCCGCCGAGCAGCACCGGCGCCGCGGGCTCGTGGTACGGGTCGGTCACCGGGTGCTCGCCCTCCGGAGCCCAGTGCTCCCAGCGGGGTGCGGCCGGGAAGGCCTGGCTGACCAGTACGCGGGCGGTGAAGTGCGGCTTGTCGGAGACCAGCAGCACCCCCGAGGGGGAGACCACGTCGTGGGTGATGGAGACCTCGACGGCGGTGAGGTCGCCCAGCCGCTCCGCGAGGGTGGCGGTGATCTTCTTGGGCCCCTGTGCGACCCCGGCGCGGACCTGGAGGAAGTGCAGGAACCGCACGTCCTCGAAGGCCACCACGCAGCCGCCGGGGACCAGTTCGAGGGCCGCCTCGGCGGCGATCTCGGTGACGAAGGTGCCGGGCAGCGTGGGGACGCCCCGGACCAGGTGGCCGTGCAGGTAGCCGTCCGTCTCCAGGTCGAAGGGGCACTCGAAGCGGATCGTGTCCGCGGGGGCGCCGGCCGGTGCCTCGACGGCCCGGCGCAGGTAGAACCGGCCCCGGCCGGACCGGGGTGCGGCGGCCGCGGGGACCCCCGCCACGGGGGCGGGGCCGGTCGCGGCGGCGGCCGGGGCGCTCAGGAAGCCCGGGTAGAAGGACTCCACCGTGGCCTTCTCGGCTTCGCCGAGGTGCACCATGGAGGGCACCCGACGGCCGGTGGCGAGCTCGGCCAGGAAGTGCCGCACGCCCTCGGCGACCGGCATGTGGGTGTAGGAGCCGGCCCGCTTGAAGTACTCGCGGGTGAGTTCGTTCGCCCCCATGCCCACCTCGTCCCAGAGGGTCCAGCCGATGACGAACTCCTCGCTGCCGCCGCCCCGGGAGGCCCAGCCGGCGGACGTGGCCAGGTAGTCGTTGCCGGAGGCGTAGTCGGCCTCGCCGCGCTGCCCGAAGTACCCGAGCAGGGAGCCGAAGTCGCACCACAGGCGCGGCGGCCGGCCGGCGAGGGCCCGGTGCAGGTTGCGGTGCGCGGCCACCTTGAGGTCGCGGATCCGGCGGAACTCGCCGAAGTCCTTGTCCCGGATGAGCGCCGAGCGGTTCAGCCCCGGGGCGTTGACGAGCAGGTCGATCCGGCCGTGCTCGGCGTGGACGGTGTCCAGTGCGGCGGCCACCGACGCCTCGTCGCGGGCGTCGCAGGTCAGGTAGGTGACCCGGCCCGCACCGCTGTGGCGGGCCATCCGCTCCAGGTTGCGCCGGGCGGCGCGTGCGTCGGTCAGCCGGTCGAAGCCCCGGCTGATCTCGGCGACGGTCCGGCCGCCCTGCTTGAGGCCGGCGGTGATGTACGCGGAGCGGGTGGCCGCGAACTCCTCGTCGGTGCCTTCGAAGGTCGCGGCCGGGTAGCTGTCGATCGGATTGCTGCCGAGGGCGTAGATCCGGCTCCCGTGCCGCTCGGCCACGGCGGTGAGCAGTTCCGCGGTGATGCCCCGGGCACCGCCGAGGGCGACGACGACGGAGTCCCGGTCCAGCGGCGGGACCGGCGCGGGGTCCGCCGCGGCGGCCTCCTGCCGTACCAGCGCGGGGACCAGCCGGCGGGTGCCGTCGTGGTGGACGACGGGGAAGGTGCGCGCGCACGCCCGCTCGGTGGCGATGAGCCCGGCCGCCCGGTCCGCCCCGCCGGCCGCGACGAGGGCGAAGACCTGGGCGTCGGCCAGTTCGAGGCTGACGCACTTGGCGAGTCCGGTGAACAGGCCCGCGAGCGGGTGGGTGACGCCCTCGGGGGCCGCGCCGAGGAGGGCGAAGACCACGGAGGACCCGGCGTCGCCGAGGTCCGCGTAGCACTGCTGGACGACGAGGAAGGCCAGGTCGTGCAGGGCGGTGAGGGCGGTGTGGTCGCCGGTGAGGGCCGACTCCGGCGGGGCGGCTGCGGTCAGGTCGGTGGCGACCAGCACGTGCCGGACCGGACCGGGCAGCGCCTTCAGCGCCTCGGCCACCGCCTCCGGGGTGTTGGCGACGTGCCGCGCCCCCGTACCGGCGGACCCGGTGGTGCTGAGCACCGTGCAGCCCGCGGCGGTGCCCGCCAGCCGGGCGGCCAGCTCGGGCCGGTCGGTGAGGATGACCGCGCCGTCCGGGACGGCCGCGGGCAGCGGGCCGCGCGGCTCGGCCGGTTCCGGCCGCAGGGCCGACTCGTAGCGCTCGACCAGGTCGGCCGGGGCGGGCCGGTCCTGCGACCGGTCCTCGGACCGGTCCGCGGGTGCGGCGGGCCGGGCGGCCGCCCCGGGGCCGCTGACGAGCAGCCGGGTGACCATGTCGTGGCCGTTCTCGCGGCATCCGATCTCGGTGCTGCCGGCGGGCTCGCGCAGGGACCGCAGGATCTCCACGGCGCCCGAGGCGCCGAGGTAGCGCCCGTAGGTGCCCTGCGAACCGCAGTCCACGGTGGCCGCCGGGGCGGCGGCGGCCGCGGCCCGCGTGTCGACCTCGTCGACGTAGCCGAGCACCGTCAGGCCGGCGGCGCGGGCCGCCCGCTCGGTGGTGAGGCCGAAGAGGAAGGCGCCCTCCGCGAGGTCCACCCGCTGCTCGAAGACCTCGCCGAGCAGGTCCCGGTACTCGGGCAGGCTGTTGCCGTTGATGCCGCCGGCCAGGACGAAGTCCAGCTCGCCGCTGTGCAGGTAGCGGGCGGCGGTGGCGAAGGCCGACAGGGTGGAGGCCAGCCCCGCGTCCAGGGTGATGTTGGGGCCGTTGAGGTCGAAGTAGTTGGCCACCCGGGCGGAGATGACGTTCGGCATCATGCCCGGGAAGGAGTCCTCGTTCGAGGCCGGCACCATCGAGCGGACCCGCTCGCGCAGGCCGTCGAGGAGCGGGGTGAGACCGCTCTCACCGGCGAGTTCGGCGTCCTCCCGCAGGCCCCGCTCGATGTCGTCGAGGTAGCAGCGGTTGGCGTAGAGCATGGCGGCCCGGGTCGGGCCCATGTGCCCGATCACCACACCGGTGCGCTCGGCGTGCTCCTGCCAGAACTCCGGCAGCTGGTCGCGCAGGTCGTGCGCGCAGGCCAGGATCATCAACTGACAGCGGTCGATGGTGCGTACCGTCGCGGGAGGCATCCGAACCTGCTGGAACGGCGGCGTCGGGTACTTCTCGCCGAAGCTGTCGGCCACCTCGCGGGAGCCGGTCAGCCAGTCGAGCACCTGCTCCCGGTCCTCGACGCCGGGCAGCTTCGCCGACCAGCCGACCACGGCGATCCGCTCGGTGTCGCGGCGGGCGGGCACCGGCGCGCCCTCGGCGGCGCCGGTCTCCTCCGTGAGGATCAGGTGGGCGTTGGTGCCGCCGAAGCCGAAGCCCGAGATGGCGGCCGTCCGGGGCCGGCCGGGGACGGCCGGCCAGGGCCGGGGCGCGCTGGAGATCTCCAGGCGGCAGCCGTCCAGCCCGAAGGAGGCGGGAGCGGAGGAGTAGCGGTACTGGCCCGGGATGGTCTCCTCCCGCATGCCGAGGATCGACTCGATCAGGGAGACCACACCCGCGGCCCAGCCGGTGTGCCCGATCAGCGACTTGTTGGAGGTGACGGCGGCGGCCCGGTCGCGGCCGTAGTACTCGCGCAGGGTGGTGAACTCCGCGAGGTCGCCGGCCGGGGTGCCGGTGGCGTGGGCGTTGACCCAGTCGACGTCCGCGCCGCCGATGCCGCCCGCCGCCAGGGCCCGGCGCACGGCCAGGGACTGGCCGGTGGAGCTCGGGGCGTAGATGGCCTTGCCCTTGCCGTCGGAGGAGGAGCCGAAGGCCTTGAGCACGCCGAGCACCCGGTCGCCGTCGGCCCTGGCCCGGTCGAGCCGCTTGAGCACGACCACGCCCGCGCCGTCGGCGAAGATCACGCCGTCGGCCTCGGCGTCCAGCGCGTGCACCGCGCCCCGCTCGGAGAGGCCCTTGAGCTTGGAGAAGAGGACGGTGCCGCGCGGCGCCAGGGCGAAGGCGCCGCCGCAGACCGCGATGTCCTGCTTGCCCATCAGCAGGCCCTTGATGCCGATGTCGATGGCGTACAGCGACGAGGAGCAGGCGGTGTCGACCATCTGCATCTGGGTGTCGTCGGGCAGGACCCCGGCCATGGCCTGGCGGCCCACCTGGTGGGGCAGGAAGCGCGGGGTGGTGGTGGCGCCGCGGTGGTAGCGGCCCGACAGCACCTTGTCGACCCGGCCGAGCAGCCCGGCGCGCGCAGCGGCCGGGACGTCCAGCCCGTCGGCGACCTCGGAGGTGAGGTGCCGGGCGGCGGCCAGCACGCCGGCCTCTTCGAGGTGCTGGCTGCCGTCGGCGGTGTAGCCGACGTGGAAGGAGAACCGGTCGCGTTCGCCGTACCGGACCCCGTCCAGCGCCTGCACCAGGGAGTGCCGCAGCCACAGGGTGGTCAGCTCGGTGTCGTCGGGGTGCCCGGACAGGCCCTCGAGCGCGGCCCGCTCGGGGTGGAAGTCCGTGATGAACACGCAGGTGTCCTGGTACGACTTGTCCTCGTCGGCGCGCTCCCGGGAGGAGAAGTTGGACCGCTCCCAGCGGTCCTCGGGCACCTCGATGAAGAGTTCGCCGCCGGTGGTGCGCAGCTGCCAGAACTCCTCCGGGCTGCTGGCCCCGCTGACGGCCAGGCCCATGCCGACCACGGCGATGTCGTGGTCCTCGTACCCGGCGTACGGGTCCTGCGGCGCGGCCGGGGCCGGCTGCGGCTCCTCGGCGCGCGGGGCGGGGGCCACCGGGGCGGCGGCGGGTACGGCGACCTGCCGCGGCACGTCCGGGCGCCCGGCGGCCGGCACCGGCTCGGGCTGCGGCACGGGGGCCGGCGCCGGGGCGGGGACCTCCTCCTGGACGGGGGCCTCCTCCTGGACGGGGGCCTGCTGCCGGCCGGCCTCGCCCGCCGGCGGGGACAGCAGCGGCGCGCCGAGGGTGAGGCCGCCGTCCGCGAGGAGCACCTGCCCGGTGATCCAGCGCGAGCGGTCCGAGGCGAGGAAGGCCACGACCTCCGCGAACTCCTCCGCCGTGCCGAGCCGGCCCAGCGGCGTGGCGGCGGCGATCGCCGCCTGCATGGCCCCGGCGTCGGGGAAGGCGTCCGCGACCGCGCTGGTGAGCATCGCCGCGGAGGCGGTGTTGACCCGGATGCCCAGCGGCGCGAGCTCGACCGCGAGGTAGCGGGCGGCGGCCTCGACGGCCGCCTTCGCCGGGGCGCAGGCCAGGTAGTTGGCCATCACCATCTGGGACCCGCCGAGGGCGGAGACGTTGACGATGGAGCCGCCACCGGTCCGCGCCATCAGCGGCGCGGCGGCGCGGGCGCAGCGCAGGCCGCCCTTGAGGTTGGTGTCCCAGGCCTTGTCGAGCAGTTCGTCGGTGACCTCGGGGCCCGGCACCAGGGCGCCGTCGGCCGCGTTGTTGACGAGCACGTCGAGCCGGCCGAAGCGGCTCTCGATCTCCGCGAACATCCGCGTGACCTGCTCGGGCCGGGCCACCGAGGCGCGCAGCAGGTCGGCCTTCAGACCCCGGTCGCGGAGCTCGCCGAGGGTCTGCTTGGCCTGCTCGTGGGAGTGGAAGTAGTTGATCAGTACGTGTGCGCCGCGTTCGGCCAGCGTGGTGGCGATGGCCTTGCCCACGTTCTTGGCGCCGCCCGTGACGAGCGCGGTCCTGCCGGTCAGGTCTGTCATCGGTCTCATTCCTCGCAGATGCGCCGGCTCAGGCGCGGGCGCCGTCGAGCTGCAGACGGCCGAGTTCGTCCTGGACGAGGTCGGCGATCTTGTCCAGGGTTTCGTAGTCGCCCAGCCGGAAGTCCGAGGAACGGGCGGGCAGTCCGTAGTGCTCCGAGGCCCGCGACAGCAGCTCCACCTGCTTCACCGAGTCCACCCCCAGCTCCGCCTCCAGCAGCGCACCCGGCGTGAACACCTCCTCCGGGTACTCCAACGCCTGCGCGTACAGCGCCCGCACCGTCGCGAACACCTCCGCCCGCGCCGGCACCCCACCACCCACGACAACCGGCTCCGACACCGGCTCGGCCACCGGGACGGCCGGGGCGGCGGCAGGGGCGCGGAACTCGGTCAGCAGCCGCTCCACCACGTCCGAGACCTGGGCGCCGGCCTGCGCCCAGAAGTCGGCGAACTCCCCCGTGGACAGGCCCGGGGCCAGCCGGTCGCGGACCGCGTCCAGACCGCCGGCGGCGCTGCGGGCCAGGCCGAGCGAGCGCAGCACGTCCAGGGTCTCCGGCAGCCGCAGGGCGTTGCCCCGGCCGACCGAGAGGGTGGAGAGCACCGTGACGTCCTCGCCGGCCGACCCGGCCAGCGCCTTGGGCGTGAGCGAGGCGAGGATGGCCCGCCCGCCGGTCTCGACGAACGTGCGCGCGCCCCGCTCGTGCAGGTGGCGGACGGCCGTGGAGAAGCGGACCGGCTGGGTGAAGTGGTCCGCCAGGCGGTCCGCCAGGCTCTCGTCGTCCTCGTAGAAGCGCTGGGTGATGGGCGAGTAGACCGGCACCGTGAGCGGGTGGCGGGGCAGCTCGCGCACCGAGGCCGCGAAGCCCGGCGCCACCGCGGCCAGGGTCGGGCTGTGGAAGGCGAAGGAGGCGTCCAGGTCGGCCGTGGCGATCTTCAGCTGCGCGGCGATGGCCTTCACGTGGGCGATCGCCCCGCGCGGCCCGCTCAGCACGGTCTGGGCGTCGTGGTTCTCGGTGGCCACGGCCAGGGACTCGTCCCCGACCAGCGCCACCAGGTGGCGGCTGCGTTCGGGGGAGGCGCCCAGCGCCACCATCATGCCCGCGCCGGCGTCCCGCCCGGCGATGGCGCTGGTGCGGCGCAGCACGATCCGGGCGCCGTCCTCCACCGAGTAGCCGCCGGCGGCGACCAAGGCGGTGATCTCGCCGAGGCTGTGGCCGACGAGCACCGAGGGGCGGACGCCGTTGTCGGTCAGGATGCGGTGCGCGACCAGCCCGGTGGCGTAGATGGCCAGCTGCGAGACCCAGGGCTCGTCCGCCAGCAACTGGGCCAGCTCGCGCGGGGGTTCGGCGAAGAGGATGTCCGACAGGCGGCGGCCGCAGGACTCCTGGGCGACCGGGTCGATGCGCTCGAGCACCGCGCGCATCTGCGGGTACGTGCCGGCGGCGCGGTGGAAGGCGGTTCCGTCGAAGCCGCCCTGCCCGGGGAAGAGCAGTACGGGGCCGGTGGCGGGTGTGGTCGTGGACATCGGTGAGCATCCCCCTCGGGAGCGGGCGCGGTCCGGGCGGGCCCGTGGACGGGCGGCCGGCGGACGGCGCGGCGTGGGTACGAGTGAGTCGGTGGCGCGCGCGGCCCGCCGGGACGCACCGGAACGGCGGTCGGTGCGGCGGGGCGCCGGTGGTGCCCGGCGCGCGGCGCTCTGCTGATCGGTACGGCGGCACGGTTTCGGGCGTGCGGTGCCGTGGTGAGGGCGGGCGGGCCGGGGACGGCTAGGGGCGGGCGCTGCGCAGGAGCAGGTCTCCCATGGGGCCCAGGTTGGCGGCGACCAGCCGGTCGGCCAGGTCCGCGGGGCCCACCGGCAGTCCGGGCACGGCCGGCAGGCCGTGCAGCAGCCAGCGCAGCATCCGGATCTTCGGCGGCAGGCCGCCCCGGTCGTCGAGGAAGTCGAAGAGCGCGCGGAAGTTGGCGCGGGAGTAGAACTCGCGCGGCGGCACGACGGTGGCGAACAGGCCGATCATGTCGCGGGCGTGCCAGGGGCTGCGGCTCATCGCCTCGATGAGGGCGCGCTCCTCGGCGCTGTGGTCCGCGACCCGCGCGTAGTCACAGGTGTATTCGTAGTGCTCGGTGACGAGCCGGTCGCGCTCGCGGCCGTAGCGGGCCAGGGCCCGGGCCATCGGCAGGCCGCCGCCCAGCGCCTCGTCCAGGGCCGCGGCCAGGAGCTCGGCGCCGAGGACCGCGTAGGTGATGCCGGAGGCGGTGATGGGGTCCCGGGTGGCGCCCGCGTCCCCGACCAGCGCCCAGCCCGGACCGGACGCGGTGCGCAGGAAGTTGGGCACCGCGCCGGTGAGCCAGCGGTCGGCGCGCCGGGTGTCCCGCATCTGGTCGGCCAGTTCGGGGTCGACGTCGGCGAGGGCGTCGGTGACCACCTTGTCGGTGGCCTCGTCGGAGCCCGGCACGGGGAAGTCCGCGGTGGGCCAGGCCACTCCGACGATCGTGAGCCCGTCGTGGGTCGGCCAGGTGAAGGGGTGCCGCCCGTGGTCGCGGTAGGTCCGCACCAGGTCGGGCTGCGGCAGGTCTTCCCAGTACGTCCACAGGCTCTTGCCGAGCACCGGCCGTTCGCGGTACTTGGCGGCCGACACCAGCTGCGCGACCTTGGAGTTCTTGCCGTCGGCGCCGATGACGACCCGGGCGCGCTCGGTGAACGTGCCGGCGCCCTTGGTGGTGCCGCGGACCCCGACGACCGTGCCGTGCTCGTCGTACAGGAGCTCCTGGACGGAGGTCTGTTCGCGCAGTTCGGCTCCCGCGTCGACGGCGCAGCGGACGAAGGCCTCGTCCAGCGCGAGCCGCGGCGGTGACATCGCGTAGTCGACGCCGCGGACCTCGGGCAGGCGCGCCTCGAGGCCGACGGGGCCGCTCTGGAGCCGGTAGCTGTGGATCCGGGGCACGGTGTGGCCGGTGAGCCGGTCCAGCACGCCCCACTCCCGCAACCGGGCCACGCCCGGTGGGTGGATGAGGTTGGTGGACGACGAAGTGGGGCTCGGGAAGCGGGCCCGGTCGACCAGGAGCACCCGGTGCCCGGCCCGCGCCAGCAACAGCGCTACGGACGCACCGGATATTCGTGCGCCGACAACTATGGCGTCGTACACAAAGGCCCCCCGTTGGCCGTGGACGTCGAAGAAAAACACCGAAGCGAGTCCGGCTCCGCCACCGTAGCAAATGCCCGAGAGCCCGCGCCAACCCTTACAAGAGGCTCTGACCTGCACTTTCTCTGTATACGAGAAATGAATTCTTCTCACCTGACGAGAAAGCCGCGCATTCTCGCCAGGTGAGAATGCAAAGCCCTCACGCCTTCCTGAAAGCGGCGTGCAAGATAGCCTCGACCATTGTCCGCCCGGCACCCTCCGGCGGGCCCGCCCGGCGGGCGGGGCCCCGGGGACGGCCGTACCGCACAGGAGGTTCCGCCGTGTTCGCGCCGGTGACCGCCCACCCCTTCCCCGACGTCCACGCCCTGGGCGAGGGGCCCGAACCGCACCCCTGGCTGACGCCCCTGCTGCCCTACCTCGGCCGCTGGCGCGGCGTGGGCCGGGGCGAGTACCCGACCCTCGACCGGCCCTTCCACTACGAGCAGGAGGTGACGTTCGGTCACGACGGCCGGCCCTTCCTCCACTACGAGGCCCGCTCCTGGCTGGTCGACCCGGACTCGGGCGCGCCGCTGCGCCCGTCCGGCCGGGAGACCGGGTGGTGGCGGGTCGCCCCGAGCGGCGACATGGAGACCGTGCTGGCCCACCCCACGGGCATCGTGGAGGCCAGCACGGGCCGGGTCACCGCCGGCGCCGACGGCCCGGTGGTCGACCTGGAGTCCTTCGTGACGGCCTGCACGCCGGTGGCCAAGGAGGTCGAGGGGATCAGGCGCCACTACGCCCTGGAGGCCGGCGAGCTGGTCTTCACCCAGGAGATGGCGGCGGTGGGCGTCGCGATGTCCCACCACCTCTCGGCCCGGCTGCGCCGGATGCCGCGGGGCTGACGTGCTCGACCTGTGGTGGTGGCGGTACGACTCCCCCGCCCCGGCCGCCTTCGCCGACCTGCTCGACGACGCGGAGCGGCGCCGGGCCGCGGCCTTCCGCTTCCCGGTGCACGCGGCCCGGTTCGTCTGGGCGCGGGGCATGGCCAAGTCCGCCCTGGCCGCCGCCGCGGGGGTGCCGGCCGGTCGGGTGCGCCTGGTGCGCGAGGGCTGTCCCGACTGCGGCGGCCGGGACCACGGGAAACCGTCCGCGGTGGTGCCCGGCGACCGGCCGGGCGCGTTCCAGTTCAGCCTGTCGCACAGCGAGGGGCACTCCGCGCTGGTGCTCGCCCGGGGCCACCCGGTGGGCCTGGACGTCGAGCGGATCCGGCCGATGGCGGTCGACGTGCTGGCTCCGGCCACGCTCAGCCCGTCCGAGCGCGCCCACGTCGCGGACCAGCCGGCCGGCCCGCCCCGCTCCCTCGCCTACCTGCGCTGCTGGACCCGCAAGGAGGCGGTGCTCAAGGCCTCGGGGGCCGGGGTCCGCGGGGACCTGACCGCACTCGAGGTGGCACCGGCCGAGGAGCCGGCACGGGTGGCCCACGCCTTCGGCTCCGGACCGGCGCACTGGACCGTGGCCGGCGGCGCGGTCGCGGACGGGCTCCTGGCCGCGGTCGCCGTCCCCGAGGGGGCGGACCCGGCCCACCGCCTCCGCTCCGCGGCCGCGCTGCACGGCGCGGGAACGCAGACCCGCTGAGTCACCCCGCCCGGCCCCGGTCACCACGACCGGGGCCGGGCTTTCCGGTGCCCGGACCCGGCTGCGCCGACGGGACGAACACCCCGTATCCACCCGCGCCGTTCACCCTGTGAGGGCCGCCACACCAGCCGGACTCCAGCCAACGTATAACGTGGAAACGGCAACTTTCCCAGTAGAAAGCGCTGAGCGACCGACGGCGCACAAGGGGGTGGGAACGTGGTATCCGCAGGTCGGCACGCTGCCGGGCACAGTGACGTGGTCCGCTCACCGAGCTTGACCGGTGACCCCCCGTCCGCCTTCGGTGGTCGCAGGAGCAGCACTTTCCGCCAACCCGGCTCCGTGGAGGTACCGATGTCCATACCCCGCATCCCCACCCAGCGCCCGGCCGCCGTGGATGCCCGGCACGGCACCGCGCAGAGACCCGCACCGCGTTCCGGCGGCACCACGCATGCGGAGCGCGTCTTCCGCGTCCAGCAGGCCTTCGCGCAGCTCGGCGGCGAGGTCCACGGGCTGGGCGAACTGGCCCGTGCCTCCGGTGTGGACGACTCCTCTGTCCACCGCATCCTGCGCTCCGGCCTGTCGCGCGGGGCGTTCCTCCAGGTGGGCCGGGGCCGCTACCGGCTGGGCCCCTCGGCGGCCCGGCTCGGGGCGCAGGCCCTGATGAACTCGCTGGACGTGGAGGCCCTGCCGGACCGGCTGGGCCGACTACACCGGGCCACGGAAGGTGGCCTCACCTTCCTGTTCGGGCTGAACCACTTCGGGCGGCTGCAGCGCCACTGCGTCGACATGGCCGTGGGCGACTCGGACCTGTCCGAGTTCGGCGCCGTCCGGGACATGCTCGTCATCAACAGCTCGCTGCGGGTCGGTGCCGCCGGCCGGGCGATCCTCGCCCACCTCCCGGAGGCCATGCGGCGACGGGCGATCTCCGAGCCCCTGCCACCCGGCGTGGGACCGGGAGCGTTCCACGACCGCGAGCGGCTGCTGGCCTCGCTGGCCGAGATCCGCGCCAAGGGGTACGCGGTCGGGCTGCAGGAGTGCATGTCGGGCTGGAACTCCCTGGCGGCTCCGGTGCTGTGGGGGGACACCCCGCTCGGCGCCGTGGTCGTCATGAAGCCGGCGGTCGGCGCGGCGGAGCCGATCGAACGGTACGTCCTGGCGGTCCGCGCGGCCGCCGCCGACCTCGGGCGACATCTGGGGAGCTCCGAGTCGGAGGCCTGCGTGACGGCGCTGGACGGGGGCCCGCGCACCGCGTAGCGGATCCGGCCCGGCGGCTCTGCACGGGAAGGCAGCCCTGCACCACCGTCTCCGGCGGTGCAGGGCTGCGGTGCGCCCGGGGCTGCGGGGGATTCAGCTCCGGGCGAGCGAGGGGGCGTCGGCC
Source organism: Streptomyces sp. NPDC089919 (assembly GCF_040684615.1). Classification (NCBI taxonomy): domain Bacteria; kingdom Bacillati; phylum Actinomycetota; class Actinomycetes; order Kitasatosporales; family Streptomycetaceae; genus Streptomyces; species Streptomyces sp. NPDC089919. The sequence goes on along the minus strand of NZ_JBFBGK010000023.1, from coordinate 63,686 downwards.
GTGCTGCCGGCCTCGGCGGCCGCCTCGGCCCGGCGGGCCCGGCGGATGGCGAGGTGGCTGAGCTCGCCGATCAGCAGGCCGGCCAGGACGATGCCGGCCGCGGGGTAGCCGAGGTGGTCGACCTCGACGACGTGGTCGAGGAGGAAGCCGCCGATCACCGGGGCGAGCGAGACGCCGATGTAGTTGGCGGAGGAGCTCAGCGAGATGGACAGCTGCGAGGCGGCCGGGTTGGCGCCGACCAGCCGGTGCTGGATGGGGACGAGCATGGCCCAGCCGCAGGCGCCCCAGATCATCACGGCGACGAAGGCCGACACCGTGTGCTGGCTGCTCCAGGGGGTGGTCGCGAAGACGGCGACCGCCACGATCCCGGCCGTGTTGATCACCACGCGGTTGCCGAACTTGTCGGTGATCCTGCCGGAGACGCTGTTGCCGACCACCGCGGCGGCGCCCCAGGCGAACAGCAGCCAGGCGAGCGTGGTGCCGTCCCCGTCGGTGGCGGTGCGGAAGACCTGGCTGACGTACGTGTACAGGGTGAACAGACCGCTGTAGGCGACGAGCAGCAGGAGCAGGGTCAAGGTGATGCGGACGTCCTTCAGCGGGGAGAGCCGCTGCCCGAAGGAGACCCGCGGCGGGCTCGGCACGCTGGGCAGCCCGACGAGTACGGCGACCAGGGCGACCGCGCCCACGACGGCGACGAACACCATGGTGCCGCGCCAGTCGGTGACCCCGCTGATGGCGGTGCCGATCGGGGAGCCGAGCGCGGTGGCCGCGCTCAGGCCGCCGAAGAGGATCGACAGCGCGGTGGCGCGCCGCTCCGGCCCGGCGAGCGCGACGACGGCGCCGGCCGAGGTCGGGGTGAACATGGCGCCGCCGAGCGCGGCCACCACCCGGAAGCACATGGCCACTTCGAAGGTGGGGGCCAGGCCGGTGCCGATGTTGCCGCCGATGAAGACGAGCAGGCCGCCGATGAGCAGGACCTTGCGCGAGACCTGCGCGGCGACCGTGGCCACCACCGGGGACAGGATCGCGTAGGCCAGGGCGTAGGCGGTGATCAGTTCGGCGCTGGTCTGGACGTCGGTGTCCAGGTCCTTGGCGATGCTGGGCAGGATGCCCGCCACCACGAAGCTGTCCGTGCCGATGGCGAACATGCCGATGGCGAGCGCGACGAACCTCAGGTTCAGCCGCTTGTCCGTGTCTGCCATGAGTCCTTCTTCGGTCGGGGTCCTGCACCGGCGGCCCGCCTTCATAACGGGAAACCGATCAATTTGCCGTTGTAAGCGCGACCGTACGCCGGATAACGGGAAATCACAAGTGCTACCGTGAGAGGTATGGACGTCGCCGAACGCACCCCGGCCGCACGGGGACCCGCCCCCGGCGAGGCGCAGTACGCCTCGCTCGCCCTGGTCAACACGGAGTTCGAGCTGCCGACCGGCCCTTATGACGGCCTGCCGGACGCCCCCGCCGCCCGCGGCTGGCTCACCACCGCCGGGCTGGTCCCGGCCCGGACCCGGGTCGACGCCGACGGTGCCGAGCGGCTACGGCTGCTGCGTACGAGCGTGCGCGAGGCCTTCGCGGCCCGCATCGAGGAGCGGCCGCCGGCCGCCGACGCCCTGGCGCACATCAACACCGCCCTCGACGGCGCACCCGGCGTCCGCAAGCTCTCCTGGACCGCCCGGGGCCCGGCCGTCGAGGTCCGCCGCCGCGCCGACGCCCCGCTCGAGACGGCCCTGACCGTCCTGGCCGAGGATGCCGTCGAACTCCTCGCGGGCCCGGTCGGCGCCAAGCTCTCCGCCTGCGGCGCCCAGGGCTGCACCCGGCTCTTCGTCCGCGCCCACGCGTCCCGCCGCTGGTGCTCCGACCGCTGCGGCAACCGGGTCCGCGCCGTCCGCCACTACGCCGACCGCACCCGCCGCCCGAAGTAGCCCGGGCCGACGGGCCCACCGCGACCGCCCCCTGCGCCACCGGCGCCGGGGGCGGTGGCGTACCCGCAGGTCAGAGCCGCGGTCCGGCGGTGGAAGCGGCGTATATGAAACGTAGATGGCCGGCTGCGAGGCTGCTGCGCAGAACAGCCCGCAAGCCATCCAGGGGCCGCACCCGGCGCCTGGACGAACAGACAGGATCCACCGTGCCGCACACCCGCACGTCCGTCACGCGCCGTCTGGCCCTCCTCGTCCCCGCCGCGCTCCTCGCGCTGCTCGCCGTCGGCGCCACCGCCGGCGCCCCCGCCCTCACCGCGGACCGCGACACGAACGTCGCGGCGGACTTCGTCACGGGGCCGCACCCGCGCCTGGACCACGACGAGTTCAACTCGAAGGCCTGACCACCACGCGCGTCTCCAGCAGGGTGCGGGCCTCCCCGGCCTCCGGGAGGCCCGCCCGCTCGAAGACCTCCAGCGCCTCGGCCGCGTGCCGCAGCCCCTCCTCCGGCCGGTCCGCCGCCAGGCAGAGCCCGGCGTGGATCAGCAGGGCGTAGCCGCGGTCCCGGCCCCGGCCCGGCGCCGTGCGCAGGTGGGCCACGGCCCGGGCGGAGGCCTCCAGGGCCTCCCGGGTCCGGCCCAGGTCGCTCAGCGTCCGGGCGCGCCGGTAGTCGGCCTGCGCCCGCTGGCCCGGGATCCGGGCCGCGTCACACAGGTCCAGGCACTCCTCGTACGAGGCCAACGCCTCGGTCAGCCGGCCCAGTTCGTGCAGGGCCTGGCCGCGCACGCACAGCGCGTGGGCGACCCCGTGGTCGTCGGCCACCTCCCGCAGCGCCGCCAGCGCCTCCTCGCAGGCGGGCAGCGCCTCGGCCGCCCGGCCGTCGCGGACCCGGGCCAGCGCGGCGTTCAGGGTGATCGTCAGGGCGCCCGAGCGGTGCCCCTGCTCCCGCGCCAGGACCAGCGCCTCGTCGAAGCACTCGACCGCCTCGCCGAAGCGGTGCTCGAACTGGGCGATCACCCCGAGGTCGTTGTACGCCTGCTGCAGGATCGCCCGGTCGCCGGCCCGCCGGCAGGCCCGCACGGCCAGCTCGGAGCCGGTGCGGGCGCGGCCCAGGTCGGTGGCCTGCAGCGCCGCGTTGCCGGTGAGGAAGTGGGCGCGGCCGGCCGCGCGGTCGTTGCCGCGCAGGGTCGCGGCCCGGGCCAGTTCGGCGGCGGTCGCCGTGATCCGCGCGTACGGGATGTCCTGGCCGAAGGAGCTGAGCGCGACCAGCAGGTCGGCGGCCATGGTGAGGTGTTCCGGGTCCGCGGCGTCCGGCCGCCGCACCACCAGCTGGACGGCGTGCAGCGCGCAGTCGAACTCGGCGACGACCCAGGCGCGGGCCTCGGCCAGGTCCGCGAGCCGTTCCTGCCCCGCTCCGGCGGGCGCCGCGACGATCGAGCGGTGCACCGGGTCGCCGGGGATCATCCGCTGGAAGGCCTCGGCCGCCATGCCCAGCAGGTGGTGCAGGAGCCGGTGCTGGACCGGCGGTCCGGTCTCGCCGGCCGGGGCCGGCAGGTTGAGAGCGAAGTCCCGGCCCAGCTCGTGGTGGCGGTAGCGGCCCGGCTCCGGTGACTCCAACAGGGCGGCGTCCACCAGGGCTTCGAGCAGGTCCTCGGCGTCCGGCTCGGCCAGGTCCAGGGCCGCGGCCGCGGCGGCGAGTCCGATGCCCGGCCGGGAGACGGGGGCGAGCCGGCGGAAGACGCCCGCCTGGGGCCCGGTCAGCTGGCGGTGGCCCAGTTCGAAGACCGCGGCGACGGCCAGGTCGTCGGCCCGCAGCTCGGTCAGCCGGCGCCGCTCGTCGGCGAGCCGGGCCACCAGGTGCGCGACGGTCCAGCCGGGCCGGGCGGCGAGGCGGGCGGCGACGATGCGGACCGCCAGCGGCAGCCGGGCGCAGGCCGCGACCAGCGCGGCCGCGGCCTCCTCCTCCCGGTCCACCCGCTCGGCGCCGACGATCTGCCGCAGCAGCCCGAGCGCCTCGGGCGTGGTGAACTCCGCGAGCTGGACGTGGCGCCCGGAGAGCAGCCCGCCCAGCCGGGCCCGGCTGGTGACCACCACGGCGCAGCCCGCGGCGCCCGGCAGCAGCGGTTTGACCTGGGCGATGTCCCGGGCGTCGTCGAGCAGCAGGAGCAGCCGGCGGCCGTCCAGGACGGTACGGAAGAGCCGGGCGCGGTCCTCCGTCGAGGACGGCACCTCACGGCGGGGCACGCCGAGGGCGCCGAGCAGGCTGGCCAGGACGGTGCCGGGGTCGGCGGGTTCGCTGCCGGTGCCGCGCAGGTCGGCGTAGAGCTGGCCGTCCGGGTAGGCGTCCTTGACGTGGTGCGCGACCCGCAGGGCCAGCGCGCTCTTGCCGATGCCGCCCATCCCGCTCACCGCCGCGACGGCCAGCGCGGTACGGGCCGGATCGGCCAGGGCCCCGGCGAGGGCGCCGAGTTCGGCGGCGCGCCCACTGAAGTCAGTGATGTCGGCCGGGAGTTGGGCCGGGCGGACGTACCCGGTCGCGGGCCGCCCCGGTTCCGGGTCGGGCACCGCGGCGGCGGCGCCGGACGGCACGGCCCCGGCCGGCGTCCCGGCATCGCCGGCCACCGACTGCCCGGGGGCCCCGGCGGCGGCACCCGGCACTCCGGCCGGACCGCCGGCGGCGGCCACCGGCCCGGCGGCCGGCACCTGCCCGGCCGGCCGGTCCTCGGGACCGGTACCGGGACCGAGGAGGAGGCCGGGGTCGCCGGTCAGGACGCGCGCGTGCAGGGCGCGGAGTTCCGGACCCGGGTCCAGGCCCAGCTCGTCGGCCAGCACCTCCCGGGCCCGGCCGAAGACCGCGAGGGCGTCGCCCTGCCGTCCCGCGGCGTACAGCGCGCGCATCAGGAGCCCGTACGGGCGCTCCCGCAGCGGCTCGTCGCGGATGAGGGCGGTGAGTTCGGGGACCGCGCGTTCGTGCCGCCCCAGCAGCAGGTCCGTCGCCAGGCGCTCCTCCAGCAGGTGCAGCCGCAGCTCCGCCAGGCGCGAGCGCTGGCTCTCGGCGTACGGGCCCGGCACCCCGGCCAGCGGCTCGCCGCGCCACAGGGCCCCGGCCTCGGCCAGCGCGTCGGCGCAGGCCGCCGTCTCCCCCGCCGCGTGGGCGCGCGCGGCCTGCCCGGCCAGCTCCTCGGCCCGTACCGCGTCCACCGAGCCCGGCGGCACCGCGAGCCGGTAGCCGTCGTTCGCCGACTCCAGGACCTGGGCCCCGGCCTTCCCGGACGCCCCGCGCTCCAGGAGCTTGCGCAGCCGCCAGACGTAGGTCCGCAGGATCATCACCGCGGAGTCCGGGGCGGACTCCCCCCACACCGCGGCGGTCAGTTCGTGCAGCGGCACGACATGGCCCGCGCGCAGCGCCAGGGCGGCCAGGGTCGCCTGCTGCTGTGGCGGCCCGCAGGCCAGTACCGGTCCCCCGTGGGACAGCCCCACGGATCCGAGCACGAAGATTTCCACGAATTCCCCCTGTGCGCGCGCACAGCTCCACCCGGCGGCTGGTCCCCAGTCGCACTGGTCCGCCGATGTACGGAGCGTCATCCTAAGCGGTTCATATGACCAGCTCATCGGAATCGGTCACGCAGGCGCGGCGGTGGCCCCGGCGGGGTCCGCGGGGTGAATCGGAGGGAACCATTCCGGGCTCAGACCCATCCGAGGCGGGCCGCGCGCAGCCCGGCCTCGAACCGGCTGCGGGCGCCCAGCCGTTCGATCAGCGAGGCCATGATCCGGCGGGCGGTGCGGGCCGAGATGTGCAGCTGCCCGGCGGCGGACTCGTCGGTGTGGCCCTGGGCCAGCAGGCTGAGCAGGGAGCGCTCCTGCTCGGTGGGGACGTACCCGGCCTCCGAGGGGTCCGCGCCCAGCGGCACCGCCGCGCCCCACTCCCGCTCGAAGAGCGCGACCAGCGGGGCGATCATGCCCGGCGCGGAGAGGCACAGGGCGCCCTGGCGGGTGTCCGCCGGGTCGATGGGCACGAGCGCGTGGGTCCGGTCGACCAGCACCATCCGGGTCGGCAGCGCGGCGACCGTGCGGAAGGCCCCGCCGCCCGCGACCAGCGCGCGGCTGTAACGCAGCGTGGCCGGATCCTCTCGGACCAGGTCCAGCCCGATGGTGCGGACGGCGACGCCGCGGGCGAGCACCAGGGCGTCGTTGCGTTCGGCGGCCTCCAGCGCGGCCGCGGACTGCGGCCCGCCCGGCATGAAGGTCAGCACCTCGGTCCTGGCCTCCAGCGCCAGGCGCTCCAACCGCCGCTGCACGGCGTCGAGTCCGGTCAGCCGCTCGACGCCCTCGGCCGGCCGGCCGCCGGCGCCGCCGCCCGCCAGGATCCGGACCAGGGCCTGCTGGTGGCCGGCGGCCTGGCGGTGCCGGCGCACCAACTCCTCGTGCTGCTGCTCGAGCAGCCGCTGCATCCCGAGGACCGGGTCGACGACGGTGAAGCGGCCGGGCGTCTCGAAGGACGCCTGGACCAGGCGCAGCGCGAACAGCCGGTCGAGGCAGTCACGGATCCGGTCGGGCTCCACCCCGAGCCGGCCGGCCAGCTCGGCCAGGCCCAGTTCGGGCCGGGCCAGCATCTCCTCGTACACCGTCTGGTCGAGCTCCTCCAGGCCGAGCGTCACGGACATCGTTCCCCCTCTTCGCTTGCGGTCGTCCCCGTCGGTCTGCGACCAGCCTGCCCGCCGGAGATCTACGGGACATAGACGCGTCATCTGCGCGCGTAGACGGGGCCGGGACCGGGCATCCACGGCCCGCCGCGACGGGCTCCCGACCGGGGCCGGCCCGGGCGCGGCTGTCACAAAGCGTCCTGGCCGTTTCCGCCACCCCTGGACCCGTTCCCCCAGGTCAACGCCGTGAGCAGGATGGAGGCGTGCCGCTCGGCACCCCTTCCCTACTCCCGATGAGGGCACCTCCATGACGTCTCGCGTCCCCACCGCCGTCCGTCCGGTCCGCACCGCCGCCGTGGCCGCGGCCGCGGCCGTCGCCTGCGCCGCGCTCGCGTTCACCGCCGGCGGTGCGGCCGGTGCGGACAGCGCCGGGGCGGACGCCGTCCGGACGGCCGCGGTGACCCTCCCGGCCGGCCCGGGCGCGGTCGCCCGCGGCCTCATCTGGGACTGACCCGGGCGCGTGGAGCTGACCCTGATCTCCCTCGTCCCGCCCGGGCCCGGGCCCGTCCCCGTGGACGACGACCGGCTGCGCCGGCTGCTCCGGGACGCGGCCCGCCCGGCGGACCGCCTGGAGCACATCAGCCTGCGGAGCGGTCCGCACGGCGTGGACCTCGGACTCTTCACCGTGGCCAGGCCCGGCACGACCGCCGCGGAGGCGGCCCTGGCCGTCTGCCGCCGCGCCCTCGCAGCACCCTCCCCCTTCCACGGCTGGCACCTCGCCGCCGGACCCACCGGCCTCGCGCGACCCGGCGCGATCCCGACCACCACGACGTGACAGGAGCACCCGTGACCAACCCCTTCGAGGACGACGAAGCGACCTACTTCGTCCTCGTCAACCAGGAGAACCAGCACTCCCTGTGGCCCGCCTCGATCGAGGTGCCCGCCGGCTGGAGCGCCACCCACGGCCCGGCCGGCCGGCAGGCCTGCCTGGACCACATCGAGGAGCACTGGACCGACCTGCGCCCGGCCTCCCTGGTCGCCGCGCTCGGGGAGGTCTGAGCCCGTGAGCGTCCAGCGCACCGCCCGTCCCCGGCACTACCTGATGTGCCGCCCGTCGCACTTCACCGTCGACTACCGCATCAACCCCTGGATGGACCCGGCCAAGCCCACCGACACCGACCTGGCCGTCCTCCAGTGGGAGCGGCTGTACGCCCTCTACCAGGAGCTCGGGCACACCGTCGACCTGGTCGACCCGGTTCCGGGGCTGCCCGACATGGTCTACTCGGCCAACGGCGCCACCGTGCTCGGCGACCGGGTCCTGATGGCCCGCTTCCGCCACCCCGAGCGCGCCGCCGAGGCCCCCGCCTACCAGGCCTGGTTCGAGGCCAACGGCTACACCGAGGTGGTCGCCCCGGAGCACGTCAACGAGGGCGAGGGCGACTACCTGGTCGCCGGCTCCCGGATCCTGGCCGGCACCGGCTTCCGCACCGACCCGGCCTCGCACGCCGAGGCCGAACGCGTCCTCGGCGCACCGGTGGTGGGCCTGACCCTGGTCGACCCGCGCTTCTACCACCTGGACACCGCCCTCGCCGTCCTCGACGACGACGAGATCATGTACTTCCCCGGTGCCTTCTCCGCCGAGTCGCAGGCGGTGCTGCGCGAGCTGTACCCGGACGCGCTGCTGGCCACGGAGGAGGACGCCGAGGTCTTCGGCCTGAACGCGCTCTCCGACGGGCGCAACGTCCTCCTCGCCGAGGCCGCCCGCGGGCTCGCGGACCGGCTGGCCGAGCGCGGGTTCCACCCGATCGGCGTCGACCTGTCCGAGCTGTTCAAGGGCGGCGGCAGCGTCAAGTGCTGCACCCTGGAGCTCCGGCACGCCGCACCGGCCGCGGGCGGTGCCGCGTGAACCCGCAGCCGACCACCCCCGCGGCGGCCACCGGGGCCGTCCCCTTCGCGGCCGCCCTGGACTGGCTGACCGAGCCGGGCGCCCCGGCCACCGTGCGGACCCCCGAGCTGGCCGACGCGGCCGCCGCCCGCGACTGGCTCGCCGAGCACCGCGCCGAACTGCGCGCCGGACTCGACCGGTTCGGCGCCGTGTACGTCAGCGGGCTGCCGGTCCGCACCGTCGACGACTTCGCCGTGGTCCGCGACGAGCTGGTCCGCCGGGCCACCCCGTACCGCGAGAAGGCCACCCCCCGCAGCGACTTCGGCTCCGGCGTCTTCTCCTCCACCGACCTGCCCGCCGCCCAGCCGATCCGCCCGCACAACGAGAACAGCTACACGCTGACCTTCCCCGGACTGCTGCTCTTCGGCTGCCTGACCGCGCCCGAGGAGGGCGGCGCCACCCCGGTCACCGACTGCCGCGAGGTGCTGCGCTCGGTCCCCGCCGCGCTGGTCGAGCGGATGCGCGCGCACGGCTGGATCCTGACCCGCACCTACTCCGAGACCCTTTCGGTCGCCTGGCAGGCCGCCTTCGGGGCCACCACCCGCGAGGAGGTCGAGGCGTACTGCGCCGAGAACGCCATCGCCTGCGCCTGGGACGAGGAGGGCACGCTGCGCACCAGCCAGGTGCGGCCGGGCGTGGTCCGGCACCCCGGGACCGGCGACGAGGTGTGGTTCAACCACATGGCCTTCTGGAACCGCTTCTCGCTGGACGAGGAGCTGCGCGAGGTCCTGCTGGACGAACTCGGCCCCGGCGGGCTGCCCTTCGACACCGGCCTCGGTGACGGCATCGAGCTGACCGAGGCGGACCTGGCGGCCGTCAACGCCGCCTACGAGGCGGCCACCGTACGCCGTGCCTGGCAGCCGGGTGACCTGCTGCTGGTCGACAACGTCCTGACCGCGCACGGCCGCGACCCCTTCCGCGGCGACCGGCGGATCGTCGTCGCCATGGGCGACCCGGTCGCGGTGGCGGACTGCGCCCCGACCGTCGCCCCGCGCGCCGGAACCGTGGCGGGGGTCTCCCGTGGCTGAGCCGCTGAACCTGGTGGAGCGGTTCCTGGCGACCGCCGGGGCCTTCCCCGACCGGGCCGCGGTGCACGCCGCGGACGGTTCCCTGACCTTCGAGGAGCTGGCCGGGCGCACCGCCCGGCTGGCGGCGGCGCTGCACGCGCTCGGCGTCCGCCCCGGCGACCGGGTCGGCGTGAGCCTGCCCCGCGGCACCGGCTGGGCCGCCGTCCCGCTGGCGGTGTGGCGGGCCGGCGCGGCCTACGTCCCGCTGGACCCGGCGTACCCCGGGGAGCGGCTGGCGCGGACCGCGGCCGGCGCCGGGCTGCGCGCGGTGGTCGCTCCGGCCGGTACCGCGGCCGGCTGGGCCGGCGGCCTGCCGGTCCTGGACCCGGCCGACCCGGACCGGCAGGCCCCCGCCGCCGGGCCGGCCGGCCGCGCCGGGCACCCGGCCACCGCGGCCTACGTCATCCACACCTCGGGCTCCAGCGGCCCGCCCAAGGGCGTGGAGGTCACTCACGGCTCCGTCGCCGCCCTCGTGGCCGGCCTGGAGGAGCGGGGCGTCTACCCGTCCGGCCACCGCGTGGTCGCCTGGAACGCCAGCCTGTCCTTCGACGCCTCCGTGCAGCAGCTGGTGCGGGTCTGCCGCGGCGACACCCTGGTCGTGTTGGACGACGAGGACCGCACGGAGCCGGCCCGGCTGGACGCGCTGTTCGACGCGCACGGCGTGACCGACCTCGACTGCACCCCCTCGCACTGGCAGTCCACCGGTCCGCGGCTGCGGCCCGGCCGGCCGCTGCGGCTGCTGCTCGGCGGCGAGCCGGTACCGGAGCCGATGTGGCGGGCGCTGGCCGAGGACCCGGCCGTGACGGCCTGGAACCTGTACGGCCCGACCGAGTGCACCGTCGACGCCACCGCGACCCGGATCACCGGGGCCGTCCCGCACCTGGGCGAGCCGCTGGCCGGAGTCCGCGCCCACGTCCTCGACGAGCAGCTGCGCCCGGCCGCGACGGGCGAGCTGTACCTGGCGGGTCCCGGCGTGGCCGTCGGCTACGTCGGCCGGCCCGGGCTGACCGCCTCGCGGTTCGTCGCGGACCCGTTCGCCGCCGACGGCGGCCGGTTGTACCGCACCGGCGACCTGGTCCGCCGGGGGCCGGACGGCCTGGAGTTCCTGCGCCGCACCGACCGGCAGCTCAAGGTCCGCGGCTTCCGGGTGGAGCCGGGCGAGCTGGAGGACCGGCTGCGCAGCCACGCCGCGGTGGCGGCGGCGGTCGCCGTGGCCCGGACCGGCCCGGACGGCGACACCCTCCTCGCGGCCTACTGGGTCCCGGCCCCCGGCGCCCGGGTCACCGACGCCGAGCTGCGCCGGCACTGCGAGGCCGCGCTGCCCCCGCAGTTCGTCCCGGCCGCCTTCGTCGCCGTCGACGCGCTGCCGCTGACGCCGAACGGCAAGGTGGACACCGAGGCGCTGCCCCCGCTGCCGACGGCCCCCGCGGCCGGACCGGAGGCCGGCGGACGCGCCCCCGAGGGCCCGCTGGAAGAGCTGATCGCCGCCGTGTGGGCCGAGGTCCTGGGCCGGGACGGGGTCGACGCGGAGGCGAACTTCTTCGCGCTGGGCGGCCATTCGCTGCTGGCGCTGCGCGTGGTGTCCCGGCTGAAGAAGAACGCCGGCATCGCGCTGCGCACCAAGGACGTCTACCGCTTCCCGGTCCTCGCGGACCTGGCCCGGCACGCGCACGCGGTGCAGGCCCGGCCCGCCGGGGAGGGCTCGTGAACGCCCTCGACACCACCGCGGTGCGGCTGAAGGAGGCCGCGCCGGGCGCGCCCACCCTGGTCTGCCTCGCCTTCTGCGGCGGGGGCACCGCGACCTACCACGACTGGGTCCCGGCCCTCCCGGACGGCGTCGGCCTGGTGGCCGTCTGCTATCCGGGCCGCGAGGGGCGGTTCGCCGAGGAGTTCGCCCTGACCTGGGACGAGCTGGCGGCGGACGCCGCCGCCGGGGTCGCCTCGGTGGCCGGGCAGGGTCCGTACGTCCTGTTCGGGCACAGCATGGGCGGCTGGATGGCCTTCGACGTCACCGTCCGGCTCGCCGCCGCGGGCGCGCCCGCGCCGCGCGCCCTGGTCGTCTCGGCCTGCAACGCCCCGGACCTCGGGGTCACCGACCGGGACCGGTTCCTGGACCGGGGGCAGCGCGACGAGGAACTGCTCGGCTGGATGCGCACCCACGGCCTGCTGCCCGCGCACGTCCTCGACGAACCCGAGCTGACCGAGATGGCCGTGGAGCTGATGCGGGCCGACCTGACCGCCCGGGACAGCTTCACCCACGCCCCCGGCGCCCGTACCGGCGTCCCGGTCCAGGTGTTCTCCGGGGACGCGGACCCGGTCATCGGCGGGGACGTGGGCCCGCGCTGGGCGGCGCTGACCGACGGGCCGTTCCGCCACGACGTCCTGCCCGGCGGCCACTTCTACACCCCGGAGGTGTGGCGGGGCCTGCCCGCCGAGATCGCCTCCCTGACGACCGGGGGCGCCGAGGTCCCCGCCCCCGTCCCTTCCCCGTCCGCCGCCCCCCGAGGGACGGCGGCCCCATGACGAACGGCAGCTCCATGACCTTCTCCCCCGCCTTCGGCATCAGCCACGTCGAGTCCTACGTCGCCGACCTCGAGTCGGCGGCGGCCGAGATGACCGGCCGCTTCGGCTTCCGTGCGGTCGCCCGCGCCGCGTCCGCCGACGCCGAGTCCCTGCTCCTGCGCCAGGGCCGGATCTCCCTCGTCCTCACCCAGGCCCGCTCCCCGCACCACCCGGGCGCCGCGTACGTCCTGGCGCACGGCGACGGCGTCGCCGACATCGCGCTGAGCGTGCCGGACGTGACCGCCGTCTTCGACGAGGCGGTCGCCCGCGGCGCGGTCCCGCTGGCCGTGCCGCGCCGGGACCCCGACGGCCGTACCCGGGCGCAGGTCGCGGGTTTCGGCGACGTGGTGCACACCCTCGTCGAGCCGGACCCGGCCGGGCTGCCGGCCGGCTTCACCCCGCTGCCGGACGCCGCCGCACCGGATGCGGACGGCGAACTCCTGGAGGAGCTGGACCACTTCGCGGTCTGCCTGCCGGCCGGCGAGCTCGCCCGGACCGTGGAGTTCTACACCCACGTCCTCGGCTTCCGCATGATCTTCCAGGAGCTGATCCGGGTCGGCGCGCAGGCCATGGACTCCAAGGTGGTGCAGAGCGCCACCGGCGAGGTCACCCTGACCCTGATCGAACCCGACACCTCCCGGGAGCCGGGGCAGATCGACCGGTTCCTCGCCGAGCACGGCGGCGCGGGCGTCCAGCACGTCGCCTTCGCCTCCCGGGACGTGGTCCGGGCGGTCTCCACGCTGCGCGAGCGCGGGGTGGACTTCCTCAGCGTCCCCGACGCCTACTACACGATGCTCGCGGACCGGCTCGACCTGGTCCGGCACTCCACGCAGGAGCTCCGGCGCATCAGCGTCCTGGTCGACGAGGACCACGACGGGCAGCTCTTCCAGATCTTCACCCGCTCCACCCACCCGCGCCGCACCCTCTTCCACGAGGTCATCGAGCGGTTCGGCGCCCGCACCTTCGGCAACGGCAACATCAAGGCCCTGTACGAGGCCGTCGAGGCCGAGCGGCTGGGCGCCGGCGAGGTCCTGCGGTGAGCGCCGGACACGACACCGCGCCGGTCCCGGTCCGGCTGGCGGACTTCGCCGGTCCGGCCCGCCGGGCGCTGCCCCCGGAGGTCTGGGACTTCATCGAGGGCGGCAGCGGCGAGGAGCTGACCCTGGCCGCAAACCGGGCCGCCCTGGACCGGATCCGGCTGGTCCCCCGCGTCCTGTCGGGCGGCGGCTGCGACACCTCGGCCGGGCTCCCGGGCGCCCTGGCGGCCCTGCCCGTGGCGGTCGCGCCGATGGCGTACCAGCGGCTGCTGCACCCCGAGGGCGAGCTGGCCACGGCCCGTGCGGCGGCCGCCGCCGGGGTGCCGTTCACCCTGAGCACGCTGAGCAGCGTGCCGGTGGAGGAGGTCACCGCGCTGGGCGGGGTCACCTGGTTCCAGCTGTACTGCCAGCGGGACCCGCAGCTCACCGCCGACCTGGTGCGGCGGGCCGAGGAGGCCGGCTGCGCCGCGGTGATGGTCACGGTCGACGTCCCCTCGATGGGGCGCCGCCTGCGCGACCTGCGCAACGGCTTCGCCCTGCCGGCGGACGTGGCGGCCGCGCACCTCGACCCGGCCACCACCCGCCGGGCCGCCGAGCGCCGGGCCGGTACCTGCGCGGTGGCGGAGCACACCGCCGAGTCCTTCGCCCGCACGCTGGGCTGGGACGACCTGGCCCGGCTGCGGGAGCAGACCGGACTGCCCCTGATCGTCAAGGGGATCCTCGATCCCGGGGACGCCGCGACCGCGGCCGCCCTCGGTGCGGACGCCGTCGTCGTCTCCAACCACGGCGGCCGCCAGCTGGACGGCGCGGTCGCCAGCGCGGACATGCTGCCCGCGGTCCGGGCGGCGGTGCCGCCGGCCTGCCGGCTGCTGCTCGACAGCGGGATCCGCGGCGGGACGGACGTCCTGAAGGCCCTGGCGCTCGGCGCCGACGGGGTGCTGCTGGGCCGCCCCGTCCTGTGGGGCCTGGCCGCGGACGGCGAGGCGGGCGTGTCCCGCGTCCTGGAGCTGCTGGCGGCCGAACTGCGCTCCGCACTGGAGCTGTCGGGCTGCGGCAGCCCCGCCGACGCCCCCTGGCTGACGACCCTGGGAGCGGGCCGATGACCCTGACCGCCGTGGCCCTGGACCGGGCCGATCTGCACGCGTCCCTCTCGGACCCGGCGCTGCTGTCCATGACCTTCCTGAACGAGATCGCGGGGCGGTTCCCCGAGGCGGTCTCCTTCGCCCCCGGCCGGCCCACCGAGGACTTCTTCGACCCGGCCGACCTGCACCGCTACCTCGACGCGTACATCCACCACCTCACCGCGGACAAGGGCTACGACGCGGCCGGGGTGCGGCGGGAGCTGTTCCAGTACGGCCGCACCAAGGGCGTGGTGCACGAGCTGATCGCCCGTCACCTCGAGGTGGACGAGGGCATCGTCTGCGACCCGGAGGCCGTGCTGGTCACGGTCGGCGCGCAGGAGGCCCTGTGGCTGGTGCTGCGCGCCCTGAAGTCCGGCCCGCAGGACGTGGTCCTGGCCCTGGACCCGACGTACGTCGGGCTGACCGGCGCGGCCCGGCTGCTGGACCTCCCGGTGCGCTCCGTCCCCGAGGGCCCCCGCGGGGTGCGCCCCGAGCAGGTCCGCGAGCGGATCCGCGAGGTCCGCGCCGCCGGCGAGCGGCCCCGGGCGCTGTACCTGGTGCCGGACTTCTCCAACCCGAGCGGCCACTCCCTGGGGACGCAGACCCGCCGCGCACTGCTGGAGGTGGCGGAGCAGGAGGACATCCTGCTGCTGGAGGACAACCCGTACGGGTACTTCCGGATGACCGAGGGCTCCCGGCCGCCGACGCTGAAGGCCCTCGACACCGGGCAGCGGGTGGTCTACCTGGGCTCGCTGTCCAAGACCTGCTTCCCCGGCGCCCGGATCGGCTTCGCCATCGCGGACCAGCGCGTCACGGGGGCGGGCGGTCCGGCCCTGCTGGCCGACGAACTGGCCCGGGCCAAGAGCATGCTGACCGTCAACACCCCGCCGGTGGCGCAGGCCTTGGCCGGCGGGATGCTGCTGGAGCACGACGGCAGCCTGCTGGCGGGCAACCGCCGCCAGATCGAGGTCTACCGGCGCAACCTGCGCGCTCTGCTCGAGGGGCTGCACCGGCGCTTCGCCGGGGTGCCCGGGGTCTGGTGGACGGCCCCCGCGGGCGGCTTCTTCGTCGTGGTCGACGTGCCGTTCCCGGTGACCGACGCCCTGGTCGAGGCGGCCGCCGTCCGGCACGGGGTGCTCTTCACCCCTATGCGCCACTTCAGCGACCACGAGCGGGCCCGGCGCCAACTGCGGCTCTCGTGCAGCTCCTTGGACCCGGACCGGATCGAGGACGGACTCGACCGGCTGGCGGCGCTGATCGACGAGCACGGCGCGGCCACCCATGGCTGAGCCCGCCGCCCCGCCCCTGCCCCCACGTCCCGCACCCTCCCCGGAAGGAACGTCCATGCACACCGACGACGCGCACGCACCGCGGCACTCGCTGGTCCGGTCCCTGATGCGCGCCGTCCGGCGCGACCCGGCGGCGGTGGCCGTCGTCGACCGCGGCACCGCCCGCACCTACGGTGAACTCGACCGGCTCTCCGCCGAGATCGCCGGCGGCCTGGCCGCCCGCGGCCTGGGGCCGCAGGACGTGCTCGCGGTCCACGGCGAGCGCTCCTGGGAGCGCTGCGCCGCGGTGCTCGGCGCCTGGCGGGCCGGCCTGGGCGTGGTCTGCGTCGACCCGGGCATGCCGGCGCCGCGGGCCGCCCGGATCGCCCGGCTCTGCGCCCTGCTGGTCCGCCCGGACCACACCCCGCCGACCGGTCTCGGCCCCGCCGAGGCCGCCTTCGGGGAACTGCGCGGCGCTCCCCTGGAGGAGCTGCGCGAGGGGACCGTCGGGTACGTCATCCCCACCTCCGGCTCGACCGGGGAGCCCAAGTCGGTGGCCGTGGCGCCGTCGGTGCTGGCCGCGCTCGGCGACTGGCACGTACGGCACTGGTCCCACGACCGCCCGCCGCACACCCTCCAGGCGGCCTCGATCGGCTTCGACGTGGGCTACGAGGAGATCGTCACCACCTGGCTGGCCGGGGCCGCGCTGGTCGTCGTCTCCGACGAGGAGCGCCAGGACCCCTTCGCGCTGATGGACCTGATCGGCGAACAACGCGTCGCCCGGCTGTTCCTGCCGGTGGTGGGGCTGCACGCGCTGGCCACGGCCGCCGTCTTCGACCCGGAGGCGATGCCCGACCTGCGGGAGATCGCGGTCGCGGGCGAACGCCTGGTCGTCAACTCCGAGGTGCGGGAGTTCTGCGCGGCCGCCGGGGTCGCCCTGGTCAACGAGTACGGGCCCAGCGAGACCCACGTGGTCACGCAGTACCGGCTGGACCCGCGGGAGGCCGCGTCCTGGCCCGAGCACCCGCCGATCGGCGGTGCCGTCGCCGGGGCCGAGCTGCTGCGCGAGGCGGACGGCGTGCTGCGGCCGTTCGGCGCGGGCGAGGAGGCGGAGCTGGTCGTGGGCGGCGGCAGCGTCGGCCTCGGCTACCTGGGCGACCCGGAGCTGACCGCGGCCCGCTTCCGGACCCTGCCGCACCGTGATGGCACCACTCGGCGCACGTACGCCACCGGCGACCTCGTCCGGTTCGACGGCACGGACTTCCACTTCGTGGCCCGGGCCGACGACCAGCTCAAGGTGAGCGGCTACCGGGTCGAGCCCGGCGAGGTGGAGGCGGTCCTGGGCGCGGTCCCGGGGGTCCGCCGGGCCGTGGTGGTGGCGGTGGAGGTCGCGGGCTCGCGCCGGCTCGCGGCCGTGTGGACCGGGACGGGGCCCGCCGGGCCCGGGCCCGGGGAGCTGGCCGCGGCGTGCGCGGCCCGGCTGCCCGCCTACATGGTGCCCCGGCACTTCCGGCCGGTGGAGGAGCTGCCGGTCACCGCCAACGGAAAGGTCGACCGGGCCGCGCTGCGGGCGCTGTTCGCCCCGGCCGGCGCCGCCGTCTGACAAGCCCGCGCGGGCCGCCCGAGGCCCGCACGGAGAACGAGAACGAGGAAGACCATGAGGGGAATCGACGTGACCGAGGCGGAGCGGATCCTGTGCGGTGTCCTGGCGGACCTGTTCGGGATCCCGGAGGTCGGCCCGCAGGACGGCTTCGTCCGGCTCGGCGGTGACAGCATCATCGCCGTGCAGGTGGTCGGCGCGGCCCGCCGGGCCGGGCTGCGCATCGCCGTCCGGGACGTACTGGCCCTGCCGGACGTGGCGGCCCTGGCCGCCGCCGCCCGGCCGCTGGCCCGGTCCCCCCGGCCGGGCGCCGACGACGGGGTCGGCCCGGTCCGGCCCACGCCGGTGATGCACTGGCTCGACGGCCGCGGCGGCCCCGCCGACCGGTACTACCAGTACCTGGTGGTCCGGACCCCGGCCGCACTGACCGAGGCGGCCGCGGCCGAGGTGTTCCAGGCGGTCCTGGACCGGCACGACATGCTGCGGGTGGTCCGGGAGGACGCCGGCTGGCGGACCCGCCCGGCCGGGTCGGTGCGCGCCGCGCAGTGGCTGCGCCGGGTGCCGGCGGAGGGCCGCGAGCCCACCGTCGAGGAGGTCGACCGGGAGGTGCGCGCGGCCCGCGACCGGCTGTCGGTGGCCGACGGGGTGATCGTGCAGGCCGTCTGGTTCGACGCCGGCCCCGGGCTGCCCGGAGCGCTGGCCCTGGTCGTCAACCACGTGGTCGTGGACGGGATCTCCTGGCGGGTGCTGACCGGCGACCTGGCCCGGGCCTGGGAGGCGGTGGCCGCCGGGCGGGCCCCCGCCGACGCGCTGGAGCCGGTGGCGACCTCGTTCCGCCGCTGGTCGGAGCTGCTGGCCGCGGAGGCGGCCGGGGCCCGGACCGCGGCCGAAGCCCCGTACTGGAGCCGGGTGGTGCGGCCGGGCGCGGGGATCGCGGGCCACCGCCCGCTGGACCCGGCCCGCGACCACGAGGACCGTGCCGGGCACCTCGTCCTGCGCCTGCCCGCGGCGACCTCCGGGCCGCTGCTGACCTCGGTCGCCGACCGGCTGGCAGCCGACGCCAACGAGGTGCTGCTGACCGGGCTCTCGCTGGCCCTGGCCCGGTGGCGGCCCGGTGCGGCGGAGGTCTTGGTGGAGCTGGAGGGCCACGGCCGGGAGGACATCGGCGCCGAGGCCGACCTCTCCCGCACGGTCGGCTGGTTCACCACCCTCTTCCCCACCCGCTTCGCCCTGGACGGCCTGGCCGCGGCGGACGCCGAGGACGGCGGACCCACCGCCGGCGAGGCGCTGCGGCGGGTGCAGCGGCAGCTGCGGGAGATCCCGCGCAAGGGCATCGGGTACGGCCTGCTGCGCCACCTGGACCCGGTCGCCGGCGCCGAACTCGCCGCGGCGGAGCCCGCCGGCCTCGGCTTCAACTACCTGGGCCGGCTGGGCGGTCCGGGCGGCGGGGACTGGCAGCTGCTGCCCGCCCACGGGGCCCGGCTCGACGCCCCCGGCCCGGGCATGCCGATGGCGCACGCCCTGGAGGTGAACGCCTTCGTCCTGGAGTCGGCGGACGGGCCGGTCCTGCACGCCGACTGGGCCTGGGCCGAGGGCGTCCACGACGGGGCGGACGTCCGGGCGCTGGCCGAGGGCTGGTTCCGGATGCTCGCCGCCCTGGTCCGGCACGCCGACCGCACCGTTCCCGCCGGCCCGGTCGCCGCCCCGCCGGCCACCGCCTTGACGCTCGACGCCATCGACCAGGACGAGCTGGACGACCTCGCCGCCTCCCTCGGCCTCCTCTGACCCCGCCCGGACCGCACCCCCGCCCCGCCGCCGCCCGCCGGCGGCATCCCAGAAAGCGACACCAGCCATGAACACCAGCCGGCCGGCCATCGAGGACGTGCTGCCCCTCTCCCCGCTGCAGGAGGGCATGCTCTTCCACTCCGGGTACGACGAGGACTCCAAGCACCTCTACATCGCCCAGTTCACCGTCGACCTGGACGGGGCGCTCGACGCGGACCGGCTGCACCGGGCCGCCGGGGAGCTGCTGCGCCGCCACGCCAACCTCCGGGTGGTCCTCACCCACCGCAAGAACGGTGATCCCGTCCAGGTGGTCCGCCGGGACCTGGAGCCGGCCTGGCAGCAGCACGACCTCGGCGGCCTGCCGGCCGGGGCGGCCGAGGAGCGGGCCGCGGAGCTGACGGAGGAGGACTGGGCGCAGGGCGTCGACAGCCGCCGCCCGCCGCTGCTGCGCTTCACCCTGCTCCGGCTGGCGGACGACCGCCACCGACTGCTGGTGACGGCCCATCACATCCTGTTGGACGGCTGGTCCTTCGGGCTGCTCTTCCGCGAGCTGTTCACCCTGTACGCGGGCGCCGAGCCGGAGCCGGTGCGGCCCTACCGGGAGTACCTGGCGCACCTCGCGCGCTGCGACCGGCCCGCCGCCCAGGAGGCCTGGCGCACCGCCCTGGCCGGTCTCGACGCCCCCGGCCGGATCGCGGACGGCACCGGCCGGGTCGCCCCGGGCGCCACCCCCGAGGACGTGGTGGTGCGGCTGGACGAGACGACGACGGCGGCGCTGACCTCGCGGGCCCGGAGCTGCGGGCTGCTGCTGACCAGCGTGGTCCAGGGCGCCTGGGCGGCGCTGATGGCCCGCACCACCGGGCAGCAGGACGTGGTCTTCGGCCTCACGGTCAGCGGCCGCCCCGCCGAACTGCCGGGTGCGGAGCGGATGATCGGCATGCTGATCAACACCGTGCCGGTGCGGGCCCGGATCGACCCGGCCGCCCCGCTGCGCCGGATCTGCGCGCAGCTCCAGGGGGACCGGGCGGAGCTGGTGGACCACGACCACCTGGGGCTGACGGAGATCCAGCAGCTGGCCGGCGCCCCGGCCGCCCTGTTCGACACGAACCTGGTCTTCGAGAACTTCCCGATGAGCGACTACGCGCTCGACCTGCCCGGTTTCGGCCTGGAGGCGCGGATCCGGTTCCGGGACACCACCCACTTCCCGCTGACCCTGGTGGTCGAGCCGGGCGCGGCGCTCGGGCTGCGGCTGAGCCACCACCCCTCTCTCGTCGGCACCGATCGGGTGAAGGAGCTGGGCGAGCGGCTGGTGCGCCTGCTGGAGCGCTGGACGGCCGACCCGGACGCGCCGCTGGAGGTGCTGGACGCGCTCACCCCGGCGGACCGCCGCCGGGTCCTGACCGAGTGGAACGACACCGCCGCCGCCCTCCCGGAGACCACGCTGACCGCGCTGCTCGCGGAGCAGGCGGCCCGGACCCCGGACGCCACCGCCGTGGTCTTCGAGGGGACCTCCCTGACCTACCGGGCGCTGGACGAGCGGGCGGAGCGGCTGGCGGACGTGCTCGCGGCCCGCGGCATCGGGCCGGAGAGCCTGGTCGCGGTCGCCGTGCCGCGCTCCCTCGACCTGATGGTCGCGCTGTGCGGGGTCCTCAAGGCGGGCGCCGCCTACCTGCCCCTGGACCCCGGCCAGCCCGCGGAGCGCAATCTCGGGATCATGGCCGACGCCGCCCCGGCGCTGGTGCTGAGCACCGGCTGGGAGGCGGCGGGGACGCCGACGCTGCGGCTGGACGCCCCGCTGCCCGCGGCCGCCCCGGCACCGCGGCCGGCGGTCCGCCCCGACCACCCGGCGTACGCGATCTTCACCTCCGGTTCCACCGGCCGCCCCAAGGGCGCGCTGGTCCCGCACCGGGCCATCGTCAACCGGCTGGAGTGGATGCAGCGGGAGTACGGCCTGGGGGCCGGGGACCGGGTGCTGCAGAAGACGCCGAGCGGCTTCGACGTCTCGGTGTGGGAGTTCTTCTGGCCGCTGCTGACCGGGGCGACCCTGGTGGTCGCCCGGCCCGGCGGCCACCAGGACCCCGCCTACCTGGCCGGCCTGATCGCCCGGGAGTCCGTCACCACCGCGCACTTCGTGCCGTCCATGCTCGACGTCTTCCTGCGCGAGCCCGCCGCGGCCGGCGCCCGCTCGCTGCGCCGGGTGATCGCCAGCGGCGAGGCGCTGCCCCCGCACACCCAGGACGCCTTCTTCCGGGTCCTGCCCGGCGCGGAGCTGCACAACCTGTACGGCCCGACCGAGGCCGCGGTCGACGTCACGCTCTGGCCCTGCCGGGCCGGGGACGCCGTGGTCCCGATCGGCCGCCCCGCCGCCAACACCCGTACGTACGTGCTGGACGGCCGGCTCGCCCCGGTGGCGCCCGGCACCGCGGGCGAGCTGTACCTGGCCGGCGTGCAGCTGGCCCGCGGCTACCTCGGCCGGCCCGCGCTGACCGCCGACCGGTTCGTGGCCTGCCCCTTCGAGCCCGGGGCCCGCATGTACCGCACCGGCGACCTGGTGCGCTGGCGGGCCGACGGCGTCCTGGAGTACCTGGGCCGCACCGACGACCAGGTCAAGATCCGCGGCTTCCGCATCGAGCCGGGCGAGGTCCAGAGCGCCGCCGCCGCCTGCGCGGGCGTCTCCCACGCGGCGGTCGTGGTCCGCGAGGACCGCCCGGGCGACCCCCGGCTGGTGGCGTACGTGGTGCCCGGCCCGGGCGCCGCGCCGACCCCCGCCGGGGTGCGCGCCGAGCTGGCCGCCGCGCTGCCCGAGCACATGGTCCCCGCCGTGGTGGTGCTGGACGCGCTGCCGGTGACGCCGAACGGCAAGCTCGACCGGCGGGCCCTGCCCGCCCCCGCCCTGCGCACCGGCGGCCGGACCGGCCGCACCGAGCGGGAGCGGATCCTGACCGGCCTGTTCGCCTCGGTGCTGGAGCTGCCCGAGGTGGGGGCCGACGACGACTTCTTCGAGCTGGGCGGCCATTCCCTGCTGGCGATGCGCCTGGTGGCCCAGGTACGCGGGGCGTTCGGCGCCGAGCTGGGCATCCGCGAGGTGTTCACGGCCCGGACCCCGGCCGCGCTCGCCGCGCTGCTCGACGGCGCGGGCCGGGCCCGGCCCGCCCTGACGCGGCAGGAGCGCCCGGAGCTGCTGCCGCTCTCCCCGGCGCAGCGCCGCCTGTGGTTCCTGGACCGGCTCGACGGGTCGAACCCGGCGTACCACAGCGCGGTCGCGGTCCGCCTGGACGGCCCGCTCGACGTGGCGGCGCTGCGCGGGGCGCTGGCCGACCTGGCCGAGCGCCACGAGATCCTGCGCACCGTCCACCCGGAGACCGGCGGCGAGCCCCGCCAGGTCGTCCTGCCGCCGGCCCCGCCGGCCCTGGAACTCCTCGACGCGGCCGACGCCCCGGCCGCCGCCGCCCTCGTCGCCGAGATCACCGGCCGCCCCTTCGACCTGGCCACCGACAGGCCCCTGCGGGCCGCGCTGCTGAGCGCCGGGCCCCAGGAGCACACGCTGGTGCTGGCCCTGCACCACATCGCCACCGACGGCGAGTCCTGGGGGCCGCTGCTGGCGGACCTGGCGCACGCCTACGCGGCCCGCACCGGCGCGGACCCGGACCCGGCCGCCCCGCTCGCCGTGCAGTACGCGGACTACACCCTCTGGCAGCGCGAGTTGCTGGCCGAGGTCGGCGCGGAGCAGCTGGCGCACTGGACGACCGCGCTGGCCGGGCTGCCCGAGGAGCCCGCGCTGCCCACCGACCGGCCCCGGCCCGCGGTGGCCGAACCGGCCGGCGCCGCCCTCGGGTTCGACCTGGACGCGGCCCTGACCGCGGAGCTGGAGGCGCTGGCCCGGGCGCACGGGTGCACCGTCTTCATGGTGCTCCAGGCGGCGCTGGCCGTGGTGCTGTCCCGGCTCGGCGCGGGCACCGACGTACCGATCGGGACGGTCGTCGCGGGCCGCACCGACGAGGCCCTGGACGAGCTGGTCGGCTTCTTCGTCAACACCCTGGTCCTGCGCACCGACCTCTCCGGCGACCCGACCTTCGCCGAGCTGCTGGAGCGGGTCCGGGACACCGACCTGGCCGCCTTCGCCCACCAGGACGTGCCCTTCGAGCAGGTCGTCGAGGCGGTCAACCCGCGCCGCTCCCTCTCCCACCACCCGCTCTTCCAGGTGGCGCTGACGATGCGCCGGGCCGCCGCCGCGGCCTCGCTCGAACTGCCCGGGGTGACCGCGGTCACCGCCGAGGTCGAGGTACCGCAGGCCGAGTTCGAGCTGGCGCTGCAGTTCACCGAGGCGGAGTCCGCGGGCGCCGGGCTGCGCGCGGTCGCCACGTACCGCACGGGCCTGTTCGACGAGGCCACCGTGCGCGCCCTCGTGGAGCGGCTGCAGGGGGTCCTGCACGCGGCGGTGCGCACCCCGCGCGGCCGGGTCTCGGCCCTGGAGGTGCTGCTGGAGCGGGAGCGCGAGCAGCTGCTCGACACCTGGCTGCCGGCGGGTCCCGGGCGGACCGCGGCGGGCGGCGTGCACCACGAGTTCGCCCGCCGGGCCGCCCTGCACCCGGACGCCGTGGCCCTGGTCGCCGGCCCGGACGAGATCACGTACGGGGAGCTGGACCGGCGCGCGGACCGGCTGGCCCGGCGGCTGGCCGGGTACGGGGTCGGCGCCGAGACCCCGGTCGGCGTGCTGATGGCCCGCTCCCCCGAGGTCGTGGTCGCGATGCTGGCCGTCCTGAAGGCGGGCGGGGCGTACGTGCCGCTGCACACCGGCTACCCGGCCGCGCGCATGCAGCAGGTGCTGGCCGACGCCGGCTGCCCCGTGCTGCTGGTCGACGAGGCCTTCGCCCCGCTCGGCCTGGAGTGCGCCTGCACGGTCCTGGTCACCCCGGCGGACACCGCCGCGGCGGACGGACCGGAGGCGGCGTTCCCGGCCGCGCCCTGCCCGCCCGGGCAGCTCGCCTACCTCATGCACACCTCGGGTTCGACCGGCACCCCCAAGGGCGTCGCCGTCACCCACCGGGACGTGCTGGACCTGGTGGCCGACCGGGGCTGGCACACCCGCGGCGCCGAGCGCGTCCTCTTCCACGCGCCGCACGCCTTCGACATCGCCGACTACGAGCTGTGGGTGGCGCTGCTGTCGGGCTGGCAGGTGGTGGTCGCCCCCGAGGGCGAGCCCACCGTCGCCGGACTGGGCGCGCTGCTCCGCGGGTCGGGCATCACCGCCGTGCACCTGACGGCCGGTCTGCTCCGGGTGGTCGCCGAGGAGGACCCCGGCCTGCTGGCCGGTGTCCGCGAGGTGCTGACCGGCGGCGACGTGGTCAGCCCCGCCGCGGTCCGCACCGTGCTGGCCGCCTGCCCGGACACCGTGGTCCGCCACCTGTACGGGCCCACCGAGGCGACCCTGTGCGCGACCTCCCACCTGATCACCGACGCGGCGGACGCCGACGGCCCGGTGCCCATCGGCCGCCCCCTGGACGGCACCCGCGCGTACGTCCTGGACGAGCGGCTGCGGCTGGTGCCGCCGGGCACCCCGGGCGAGCTGTACCTGGCCGGCGCCGGCGTGGCGCGCGGCTACCACGGGCGGCCCGCGGCCACCGCGGAGCGGTTCACCGCCGACCCGTTCGGCGCGCCCGGCACCCGCATGTACCGCACCGGCGACCTCGCCCGGTGGCGGGCCGACGGGCTGCTGGAGTTCCTCGGCCGGGCCGACGAGCAGGTCAAGGTCCGCGGCTTCCGGGTGGAGCCCGCCGAGGTAGAGGCCGTACTGGCCGGCTGCCCCGGCGTCCGCCAGGCCGTGGTGGCCGTGCGGGCCGCCGCGGACGGCGAGAAGCGGCTGGCCGGGTACGTGGTCGGGGAGGTCTCCGGACCCGCGGTGCGGCGCCGGCTGGAGCGGCTGCTGCCCGACTACATGCTGCCCTCCTACGTCCTGGTCCTGGACGCGCTGCCGCTGACCCCCAACGGCAAGGTGGACTACCGCGCCCTGCCCGAGCCCGCGCTGCCCGCCACCGGCGGACGGGCCCCCCGCACGCCGCGGGAAGAGATCCTGGCGGGGCTCTTCGCCGAACTGCTCGGCCTCGACGCGGTCGCCGCCGACGCGGGCTTCTTCGACCTGGGCGGCCACTCGCTGCTGGCGACCCGGCTGGTCAGCCGGATCCGTACGGCCCTGGGGGTCGAGCTGTCGCTGCGCGACGTCTTCCGGGCGCAGACCGTGGCCGCCCTCGCGGAGCTGGCCGGCAGCGCCGACCGGGCGCGGCCGCCGCTGCGGCCCGCGGAGCCCGGCCAGGGCGCCCCGCTGTCCTCGGCGCAGCACCGGCTGTGGTTCGCACACCAGGCCGAGGGCCCGTCCGACCACCACAACGTCCCCTTCGCCTACCGGCTGAGCGGTCCGCTGGACGCCGGGGCGCTGCGTGCGGCCCTGTGCGACGTGGTCGCCCGGCACGAGGTGCTGCGGACCGTCTTCGACGAGTGCGGGGGCGAGCCGGTGGCCCGGCTGCTGACGGGTGCGGCGGCCGAGGTGCCGCTGGAGGTCCGCGCCGTCGCGGAGCCCGGCGCGGTCGCGGCCGCGGTCCGGGAGGTGACGGGCCACCACTTCGACATCGCGGCCGAACTGCCCCTGCGGGCGCGACTGCTGGAGCTGGGCCCGCAGGAGTGGGTGCTGGTGCTGGTGGTCCACCACATCGCCACCGACGGCTGGTCCTGGGGTCCGCTCCTGACCGACCTGGCCACCGCCTACGCCGCCCGCTGCGCGGGCACGGCGCCCGAGTTCGAACCGCTGCCCGTGCAGTACCGGGACCACACCGTCTGGCAGCGCTCCGTCCTCGGCGCCGAGGACGACCCGGCCGCGCTGGTCACCCAGCAGCTCGCCTTCTGGGCCAAGGAGCTGGCCGGTTCCCCGGCCGAGCTGGACCTGCCCTACGACCGGCCGCGCCCGGAGGTCGCGGACTTCGCCGGCGGCTCCGTCCCCCTGGAGCTGGACGCGGAGCTGCACCGACGGCTCCTCGAACTGGCCCGGGAACACGACTGCACCCTCTTCATGGTCCTCCAGGCCGGCCTCGCCGTCCTCCTCTCCCGCCTCGGCGCCGGCACCGACCTCCCCATCGGCACCGTCGTCGCCGGCCGCACCGACGAAGCACTCGACGACCTCGTCGGCTTCTTCGTCAACACCCTCGTCCTGCGCACCGACCTCACCGGCGACCCCACCTTCACCGAACTCCTCCACCGCGTCCGCGAAACCGACCTGGCCGCCTACGCCCACCAGGACGTGCCCTTCGAGCGGGTGGTGCTGGCGGCGAACCCGGAGCGCTCGCTGGCCCGGCACCCGCTCTTCCAGGTGCTGCTCCAGGTCCAGAACGAGCCTCCCGCCCTGCCCCGCCTGACGGGCCTCACCGCCCGGCCGCACCCCGTCGAGTGGGCGGTGTCCAAGTTCGACCTCGGCGTGGACCTCGGGGAGCAGCGGGCCGCCGACGGCACCCCGCTGGGTCTGGCCGGTGAACTGACCTACGCCACCGAGCTGTTCGACCGCACGAGCGCCGAGCGGCTGGCGGCGGACCTGGCGCTGGTGCTGCGCGGCCTGACGGCCGCCCCCGGCCGGCCGGTCGGCTCGGTCGACGGCCCGGCCCCGCGCCCGGCCCCGGCGGCGCCCGCCGCCCCGGAGCCGGACACGGAACCGGGCGGCAGCACCGAGGACCGGGTCCGCGCCCTGTACGCCGAAGTCCTCGGCCGGGACGAGATCGGCCCGGACGACAACTTCTTCGCCCTGGGCGGCCATTCGCTGCTGGTCACCCGGCTGATCAGCCGGATCCGGGCCGAACTCGGCCGGGAGCTGAAGATCCGCCAGCTCTTCCAGCACCCGACCCCGGCCCGCACCGCCGCCCTGCTCGCCGACGCGCCCAAGGCCCGTCCCACGCTCCGCCGCACCACCGATGCCTGAGCCCGCCACCGCCCCCCGCCCCGCTCCGCACGTCCCTGGAGGTCCCGTGTTTCCCGTTTCGTTCGCCCAGCGGCGGCTGTGGTTCCTCAACCAGCTCGGCGATACCGGCGCCGCGTACAACTGCCCGCTGACCACCCGGCTGCGCGGTCCGCTGGACCCGCGGGTGCTGGCCGCGGCCCTCGGCGACCTAACCGGGCGGCACGAGGTGCTGCGTACGGTCTTCCCCGAGGTGGACGGCGAGCCCGTGCAGCAGGTCACCGACCGGGCACCGGAGCTGCCGGTGGTCCGCCTCGGCGAGGCGGAGCTCGCCGCCGCGCTGGCCGCCGAGGCCGGGCACGTCTTCGACCTCACCACCGAACTCCCGGTGCGGGCCCGCCTCTTCGCGCTGGGCGACGAGGAGTGGGTGCTGGCACTGGTGATCCACCACATCGCCACCGACGGCTGGTCCTGGGGTCCGCTCCTGACCGACCTGGCCACCGCCTACGCCGCCCGCTGCGCGGGCACGGCGCCCGAGTTCGAACCGCTGCCGGTGCAGTACCGGGACTACACGCTGTGGCAGCGCGAGCTGCTGGGCGCGGAGGACGACCCGGAGAGCCTGCTCGCCGAGCAACTGGCCTTCTGGAAGCGGGAACTGGCCGGCACCCCGGCCGAACTGCCGCTGCCCGCCGACCGGCCGCGCCCGCAGGTGGCGAGCTTCGCCGGCGGGTCCGTCCCGCTGGAGCTGGACGCGGAGTTGCACCGACGGCTCCTGGAGCTGGCCCGGGAACACGACTGCACCCTCTTCATGGTCCTCCAGGCCGGCCTCGCCGTCCTCCTCTCCCGCCTGGGAGCCGGCACCGACCTCCCCATCGGCACCGTCGTCGCCGGCCGCACCGACGAAGCACTCGACGACCTCGTCGGCTTCTTCGTCAACACCCTCGTCCTGCGCACCGACCTCACCGGCGACCCCACCTTCACCGAACTCCTCCACCGCGTCCGCGAAACCGACCTGGCCGCCTTCGAGCACCAGGACGTGCCCTTCGAGCAGGTCGTCGAGGCGGTCAACCCCGAGCGGTCCCTGGCCCGGCACCCGCTCTTCCAGGTGATGATGACCCTGGACGGCGGCGCCGGTCCGGCCTTCGCCCTGCCCGGCCTGGAGTGCGCGGAGCAGTCCGCCGCCTGGGACGTCGCCAAGTTCGACCTCACCGCGGACTTCCAGGAGCGGTGGGACCCGGCGGGCGCCCCGGCCGGCGTCGGCGGCGCCCTGGAGTACGCCACGGACCTGTTCGACCGGGCCACCGCCGAAGACCTCGGGACCGCCCTGGCCCGGGTGCTGGCGCGCCTGGCCGCCGACCCCGCGGCCCCCGTCGGGCTCGCCGACCCGCTCTCCGCCGAGCAGCGCGCGCTGGTCCTGACCGGCTGGAACGACACGGCCGCACCGGTGCCCGCCGGGACCCTGCCCGAGCTGTTCGAGGAGCGGGCCGCCCGCACCCCCGACGCGACGGCCCTGGTCTTCCGGGACACCGCACTGACCTTCGCCGAACTCGACGCCCGCGCCGACGCGCTGGCGCACCGGCTGGCCGGGCACGGGGTCGGCCCGGAGCACCTGGTCGCCCTGGCCCTGCCCCGGTCCGCCGACTCCGTCGTGGCGCTGCTCGCGGTGCTCAAGTCCGGCGCCGCCTTCGTGCCCGTCGACACCGACTACCCGGCCGAGCGGATCGCCCGGCTGCTGGGCACCACGACCACCGTCGTCACCGACGCCGCGACCGCTCCGGGCCTCCCGGACACCGGCGCCCGCCGCGTGCTGGTGGACGCGCCGGGCCCGGTCCCGGCGGGCGCCCGCGGCCCCGTCCCGGGCCGCCGGATCCTGCCCGGCGGCGCCGCGTACGTCATCCACACCTCCGGGTCGACCGGCGAGCCCAAGGGCGTGGTCATCGACCACGCGGGGCTGCGCAACCTCTACGCCTTCCACCGCGCCGGGGTCATCGCCCGCGCCGAGGAGCTGCACGGCGGGCGCCGGATGCGCATGGCCCTGACGGCCGCGCTGTCCTTCGACACGTCGTGGGAGGGGCTGCTGTGGATGGTGGCCGGCCACGAGCTGCACCTCGTCGACGACGACACCCGCCGCGACGCGGCCGCGCTGGTCCGGCACATCGCCCGGGCCGGCATCGACGCCCTCGACGTCACCCCGACCTACGCCGAACAGCTCGTCGAGGAGGGCCTGCTGGACGACCCCGTGCACCGGCCCAAGGTGCTGCTGCTCGGCGGGGAGGCGGCCGGCGCGGCCCTGTGGACGCGGGTCCGGGAGGCCGAGGGGATGCTCTGCCACAACCTGTACGGGCCCACCGAGTGCAGCGTGGACACCCTCTGGTGGGACGCCGCCCTCAGCGAGGCGCCGCTGGTGGGCCGCCCGCTCGCCAACACCCGGGCGTACGTGCTCGACTCCGGGCTGCGGCCGGTCGCCCCGGGCGTCCCCGGCGAGCTGTACCTGGCCGGACCGAGCCTGGCCCGCGGCTACCTGAACCGCCCCTCGCTCACCGCGGGCCGCTTCGTGGCCTGCCCCTTCGAGGACGGCGCCCGCATGTACCGCACCGGCGACCTGGTCCGCTGGGACCGCGAGGGCCGCATCGACTACCTCGGCCGCGCCGACGACCAGGTCAAGATCCGCGGCTTCCGCATCGAACCCGGCGAGATCGAAGCCGCCCTGCGGTCCTGCCCGGAGGTGGCGCAGGCCGCGGTGCTCGCCCGGGACGGCGGCCCGGCCGGCAAGCGCCTGGTGGCGTACGTGGTGGCGGCCGCGGGCCGGGTCGCCGAGCCGGGCGTGCTGCGCGGCCGGCTCGCCGCCCTGCTGCCGGACCACATGGTGCCCTCGGCCTTCGTGGCCCTGGAGGCCTTCCCGATGAACCGGAACGGCAAGCTGGACCGGGCCGCGCTGCCCGCGCCGGACTTCGGCGCGCTGCTCTCCTCGCGGGCCCCGCGCGGGCCCCTCGAGCAGCTGCTCGCCGAGCAGTTCGCCCAGGTGCTGGGGCTGGCGTCGGTGGGCGCCGAGGACAGCTTCTTCGAGCTGGGCGGCCACTCGCTGCTCGCGACCCGGCTGCTCTCCCGCATCCGTACCGCCCTCGGCGGCGACCTGGGCATCCGCCAGCTGTTCCAGCACCCGACGGTGGCCGGGCTGGCCGCCTGCCTGGCGCAGGACCCCGCCGCCGGCGAGGGCCGCCCGGCCCTGACCGCGGCCGCGGTGCGGCCGCCGGCCCCGCCGCTGTCGGCCGCCCAGCGCCGGCTGTGGTTCCTGAGCCGGGCGGGCCAGTCCGCCGGCTACCACTGCCCGTTCGCCCTCCGGCTGCGCGGCCCGCTGGACCCCGCGGCGCTGGCCGCGGCGCTGGCGGACGTCACCGACCGGCACGAGGCCCTGCGCACGGTCTTCCCGGAGACGGCGGGCGAGCCGTACCAGCGGGTGCTGCCCGCCGGCGGCGGCGTGCCCCTGGACCTGGTGGAGTGCGGTCCCGAGGGGACCGCCGGCGCCCTGGACGCCCTGCTGGCCCGCCCGTTCGACCTGGCCGCGGCGCCCCCCGTGCGGGCGGCCCTCCTCGCGGCCGGTCCGCAGGAGTGGGTACTGGCCCTGGTGGTGCACCACATCGCGCTCGACGGCTGGTCCTGGGGGCCGCTGTTCCGCGACCTGTCCCAGGCGTACGCCGCCCGGAGCGCGGGCGCCGCACCCGCCTTCGAACCACTGCCGGTGCAGTACGCCGACTACACGCTCTGGCAGCGGGAACTCCTCGGCGCGCAGGACGACCCCGCGAGCCGGCTCTCCCGCCAACTCGCCTTCTGGACCGGCGCGCTGGCCGGCGCCCCGGCCGAGCTGGCGCTGCCCTACGACCGGCCGCGCCCGGCGGTGGCGGACTTCGCGGGCGGCTCCGTCCCGGTCGCGCTGGACGCGGACCTGCACGGCCGGCTGCTGGACCTGGCCCGCGCGCACGGCTGCACCCTCTTCATGGTGGTGCAGGCGGCGCTGGCCGTGACCCTGTCCCGGCTCGGCGCGGGTACCGACGTACCGATCGGCACGCCCGTCGCGGGCCGTACCGACGAGGCCCTGGACGACCTCGTGGGCTTCTTCGTCAACACCCTGGTGCTGCGCACCGACGTCTCGGGCGACCCGAGCTTCGCCGAACTCCTGAGCCGGGTCCGGGAGGCCGACCTCGCCGCGTACGAGCACCAGGACGTGCCCTTCGAGCGGGTCGTGGAGGCGGTCAACCCGGCCCGCTCCCTCGCCCGCCACCCGCTCTTCCAGGTGCTCCTCCAGGTCCAGGACGGCGAGGACGGGACGCCCGCGCTGGCCGGCCTGGAGGTCCGCCCCGAGCCGTTCCGCTTCGACGTCGCCCAGTTCGACCTGACGCTGGACGTCCAGGAGCGCCGGGACGCCGAGGGCCGCCCCGCCGGGATCGCCGGCTTCCTCGAGTACGCGGCCGAGCTGTTCGACCACACCACCGTCGAGGAGCTGGCCGCGGCCCTGGAGCGGACGGTCCGGCTGCTCGCCGAGGCGCCGGAGCTGCCGGTCGGCGCCGCCGACCCGCTGACCCCCGCGGTCCGCCGGCGGGTGCTCACCGAGTGGAACGACACCGCGCTGCCGGTGCCGGCGGCCACCGTGCCCGAGCTGTTCGCGGCCCGGGCCGCCCGTACCCCGGACGCCACCGCGCTGGTGCACGGCGCCGAGCGGATCGGCTTCGCCGCCCTGGACGCCTGGTCGGACCGGCTCGCCCGGCGCCTGGTCCGGGACGGGGCGGGTCCGGAGCGGGTGGTGGCCGTCGCCCTGCCGCGCTCCCCGGCGGCGGTGGCCGCGATCCTGGCCGTCCTCAAGGCCGGTGCGGCCTTCGTCATGGTGGACACCGGCTACCCGGCCGACCGGATCGCGCACATGCTGGCCGACTCCGCGCCGGCGCTGCTGGTCACGGACTCCGCGACCGCCCCGCTGCTGCCGCCCGCGGGTCCCGGGGTCCCGCTCGTCCTCACCGACGTACCGGACGACATCCCGGCCGACGAGGTGGCCGGGCCCGGCACCGGGCCGCTGCCGCGGATCCGGCCGGGCGACGCGGCGTACGTCGTATACACCTCGGGATCCACGGGCCGGCCCAAGGGCGTGGTCGTCGACCACGCGGCACTGCGCAACCTGTACGCCTTCCACCGCGCCCACACCATGGCCGAGGCGGAACGAGCCGCCTCCGGAAGGCAGTTGCGGGTGGCCCTGGTGGCCTCGCTGTCCTTCGACGCCTCCTGGGACGCCCTGATGTGGATGGTCGCGGGGCACGAACTGCACCTGATCGGCGACGCGGTGCGCCGCGACGCCGCCGCCTTCGTCCGGCACGTCGCCGACGCCGCCCTCGACGTCGTCGACACCACCCCCACGCACGCCGAGCAGCTGGTCGAGGAGGGCCTGCTCGACACCCCGCCGCGGCTGCTACTGATCGGCGGGGAGGCCGCCGGCGAGGCCCTGTGGACCCGTTTGCGCGCCACGGAGGGGATGCACGCCTACAACCTGTACGGGCCCACCGAGTGCACGGTCGACGCCCTGTGGTGGGACACCGCGCGCAGCGAGCGCCCGCTGGTCGGCGGCCCCGTCGCCAACACCCGCGCCTACGTGCTCGACGCGGCGCTGCGCCCGGTCGCCCCGGGCGTCCCCGGCGAGCTGTACCTGGCCGGCGCCGGGCTGGCCCGGGGCTACCTGCGGCGCCCGGGGACCACCGCGGAGCGGTTCGTGGCCTGCCCCTTCGAGGACGGCGCCCGCATGTACCGCACCGGCGACCTGGTCCGCTGGGACCGCGAGGGCCGCATCGACTACCTCGGCCGCGTCGACGACCAGGTCAAGATCCGCGGCTTCCGCATCGAACCCGGCGAGATCGAGGCCGCGCTCGCGGCGGCCCCCGGGGTGGACCGGGCCGCGGTGACCGTCCGGACCGACGGCCCGGGCGGGACGAACCGGCTGGTCGGGTACGTGGTACCGGCCCCCGGCGGCTCCGCGGTGACCGCGGCGGAGCTGCGCGCGCACCTCGCGGCGACGCTCCCGGCGCACCTGGTGCCCTCGGCCTTCGTGGTGCTCGACGCCTTCCCGCGCACCC
This sequence comes from Streptomyces sp. NPDC089919, assembly GCF_040684615.1. Taxonomy (NCBI): domain Bacteria; kingdom Bacillati; phylum Actinomycetota; class Actinomycetes; order Kitasatosporales; family Streptomycetaceae; genus Streptomyces; species Streptomyces sp. NPDC089919. The sequence continues at coordinate 30,696 of NZ_JBFBGK010000023.1, read as the reverse complement.
CGAACGACAAGCTCGACCGGGCCGCGCTGCCCGCGCCGGAACCCGGCGCGGGCCGGGACGGCCGGGCGCCGCACGGCCGCCGCGAGGAGGTCCTGGCGGGCCTGTTCGCGGAGGTGCTGGGGCTGCCCGCGGACGCGGTGGGCGCCGAGGACGGCTTCTTCGACCTGGGCGGGCACTCCCTGCTGGCGGCCCGCCTGATGGCCCGGGTACGCGAGGCACTGGGCGAGGACTTCGGCGTCCAGGACCTGTTCGCCGCCCCCACCGTCGCCGCCCTCGCCGCCCGCTCCGGGGCCGCGGTCCCGCGCGGGGACGGGTCCGTCCACGGGGACGCGGGCGTGCACGGGGACAGGGGCGCGCACGGCGACGCGGACCCGCTGGCGCCGCTGGTCACGCTGCGCCCGGGCGCGCCCGGGGTGCCCGCCCTCTTCTGCGTCCACCCCGGCGCCGGCACCGGCTGGGTGTACCGGGGGCTGCTCGAGCACCTGGACCCGCGGTGGCCCGTACACGCCCTCCAGTCACGCGCCCTGAGCGAGCCCGCCGCCCGCCCCGGCACCGTCGCGGAGATGGCCGCGGAGTACGCGGCCCGCATCCGCGCCGTGCAGCCGGACGGCCCGTACCACCTCCTGGGCTGGTCCTTCGGCGCCGTGGTCGCCCACTCGGTGGCCGTCACCCTCCAGAACGCCGGCGCGGAAGTGGCGGGCCTGACCCTGCTGGACGGCTACCCGACGCCCCTCGACGAGGGGACGGCCGACCCGGCTCCGGACCCGCTGCGGGACCTGCTCGAATCGCTCGGCTATCCGCCGCGCGAGGAGTGCGGGGAGGCGGGCGCGGCTCCGCTGACCTTGGAGGGGCTGGTGGCGGCAGCGGCCGCCGAGGACGGCCCGCTGTCGGTCTTCGACGGGGCGACCGTCGCCGCCCTGGGCGAGGCCTACGTCCACCACGACCGGCTGGCCGCGGCCCACCGCCCGGCGGTGTTCCGGGGCGCGGTGACCCTGGCCGTCGCCGCCCACGAGCCGGACGCACCCGGCCCGCAGGCGTGGCAGCCCTACGTCACCGGCCCGGTCGCCCACCACGAAGTACCGTGCGCGCACGGCGAGATGATGGCGGCCAAGCCGGCCGCCGAGATCGCCGCGCTGCTGGCCCAGGGCGTGCGCCGGTGACCGCCGGCCGCGGCGCACTGCGCCGCCCGGACTTCCGGCTGCTGTGGGCCGGGGAGTCCGTGAGCCAGTTCGGCAGCGCCGCCACCCGGGTGCTGCTGCCCCTGATCGCGGTCGACACCCTGGACGCGGGCCCCTTCACGATGGGCGTACTGGGCGCCGCGGCCTGGGTGCCCTGGCTGCTGTTCGGACTGCCCGTGGGCGCCTGGACCGACCGGATGCGCCGCCGCCCGGTGATGATCGTGTGCAACGCGGTGTCGGCCGCGCTCATGCTCTCGCTGGCCGCGACGGTCTGGCTGGACGCCCTGACGACCACTCAACTGATGCTGGTGGCAGTCCTGGCCGGCACCGCCGACGTCTTCTTCCGCGCCGCCTACAGCGCGTACCTCCCCACCCTGCTGCCCGCCGAGCAACTCGCCGACGGCAACGCCCGCCTCCAGACCAGCGAATCGGTGGCCGAGGTGGCCGCCCCAGGCGTGGGCGGCGCCTTGGCCCAGGCCGGCACCGCCGCCGCCGGCCTCCTCGCCGACGCCCTGACCTTCCTGATCTCAGCCACCCTCCTCCTCCGCATCCGCACCCCGGAGAGCCCGCCGGGCGGCACCGAACCAGCTCCCACCCAGCGGTCATTGGTGACGGAGATCCGCGCGGGGGTGGCCTTCCTCACCCGGGACCCGTTCCTCCGCACGATCCTGCTCTGCGACGCGGCGATGAACCTCTTCCTCGGCGGCGCCCAGGCGCTCACCATCCTCTTCCTGAGCCGGACGGTGGGCGTACCCGGCACGATGGTCGGCGTCCTGATCGCCCTGGCGGGGCTGGGCGGAGTCCTGGGCGCGATCCTCTCCCCGCACCTCGCCCGCCGCTTCGGCACCGCCCGAGCCGTCCTCCTCTGCGCCTTCTGCGGCAGCCCCTTCGGCCTCCTGATCCCCCTCACCACCGACGGCGCCGGCCTCCTCACCTTCCTGATAGGCGAGTTCTCCCTGATGACCAGCGTGGTCGCGGGCAACGTCATCATCGTCAGCTTCCGCCAGGCCTACTGCCCCCCGAACATGCTCGGCCGCGTAAGCTCCACCATCCGCTTCGTCATGTACGGCACCATCCCCATAGGCAGCCTCCTAGCCGGCGCCCTAGCCACCCCGTTGGGCACAAAGGAAGCCCTCTACCTCCTCTACACCGCCAACGCCCTCACCCCCCTCCTCCTCTTGAGAGGCCCCCTCAAATCCCACCGGGACCTCCCGACCCCGGACCCCACCAGAGAGGACGCCCCCGCCACCGCCTGAGCGCTCGGCGACCGGGAGCGTGGCGGTCACAACCTCGGAACCCCGAGGTCGGCGAAGAGGCGCGTGGTGCCCGGGTCCACCGAGTACAGCACCGTGCCGCGGATCGACCTGGTCATCAGGACCCCGTAGGCGTTGCGGATCCGCTCCAGCAGGTCCTTGTCGGAGGAGACCCTGCGCGCCTTGCTCCGCACATGCTCGCGATCCACGACCCAGGCGTCCCCGGCCCAGGTGAGATCGGCCCCCATGATCACTCCGCCCCACTCGTACTCCAGGCCCTGCGCCGTGTGGACACAGCCGATCTGGCCGAAGCCGCCGGGATCCGTGGCCCAGAAGCGGCGCTTCGGCACTCCGGGAGTGCGGTGGCTGTCCCCCGCGTTCCACGGCCGGGCCCACCCCTCCTCCGGAGCGACGTCCGGTGCGGTGCCCGTGTCGTCGGTCCACTCCCAGCACATTCCCGCGCTCATCCGGGCGCTCGACTCCGCATCCAGTTTGGACTGCAGGAACGCTTCCATCCGGGCGGCACTGTCCGTGTAGTACAGCTCGAAGGGTTCCGGTTCCTGGCCGTCATCGGCACGCCACGGAACCGGATCACCCGTGAGGAAACGTTTCACCCATTCGTCGTAGGTGGAACTCCCCACAGCGCGATAGGCCCGGTCCAGCCGAATGGGCACGACCTCTGCCCTCAACTCGTATATCGCGTCGATGAGTTCCTGCTCTGACCAGATCTCCTCGGCGAACAGCCGCTGGTCGCCGTCGACGAAGAAGACCGGCACCCTGGCTCGGGTCACGATCACCGAAACGGAGGACTCACCGGGCCGCATGGAGAAGGAACCGGTCTGCGGACGCTCGGTGAGCCGGTGCGCTTCATCGCACAGCAACAGATCGAGTTCGTCGGCCGCGACGTCGTCGGCGACCTTGTTCAGCGTCGGAAAGGCCTTTCCCATGCCTCTGACACCGCGTTTGAAGTTCTCCCGGGAGGCGATGCCCCCCGAGACGAACTTCGCGTCGTAACCTCCGCGGTGCGCCTGGCCCAGCAAGGTCAGTGCGAGGAGGGACTTACCGGTGCCGGCCCGACCGCTGACCACGAACACCTTCTTCGCCCCGCGCGACGGCGAGCGAACGGCGTCCATGATGTTGTTCACCGCTTCGAGCTGCTTCTCGACCAGGCTGAACTGCGTGTGGCCGTTGACGATCGCCCCGGCCTCCGACGTCAGGAGCGCGGTGGTGCGCCGCCGGTCGAGCAGCGCCTGAGCCGCCACCGCGTCCGCCGCCGGCTCGAAGCGGGCTTTCAGGAAGGCCCGGAGATCCGCAGGCTGGCGGGCGGTGAACGTCGGGATGTCCGCCACTGGCTTGACCCGGCCGATCCACTGCGACGCGGGGTCCTTGAGATTGTGCAGGTACGCGGCACCGGCGAGGTGCACATAGCGGTCGTCGAACATGCTGTGATGGAGCTTCAGCGCGTTCAGGTTGTCCATTACCTGTACCGCGGGGTGCTTCTTGTGGCGCCCGTAGTCGGGCATGTACACGCGGTCGAGGGCGCATTCGCCGCAGAGGGTCCCGGCATCACCCCGGCATGCGGTGCAGAGACCACCCGTCCCCTGGGACGGATCGGGGCGCATGACCGTGCGCCACTGCTTCAGCTCGAGCGCGACGTAGCTGTGCCCGCCCTCGGGATGGGTACCGGCCAGGACCACGTCGATGGGGTTCATCGCCTGCTGGACCCGGTACTCCACGAACACGTAGACCTGCCCGAGCCCGAGGTTCGTCAGGGCCGTGGCGACCTCGTAGACGCTCTCCCGCCATGAGTCGACGTCCCCCGCCGAGGGCTGCCTCCCGTTGGGGTGGGCGCCTTCGTAGCACTTGATGATCTCGGGAACCACGCGATCCGGGTTCCGCACCATCTCGTCGGCCGGCCAAAAGACCTCCAGGTCCGCCCACGTGCCCCCGCCCGCCATGAACCCACCCATCCCCACTCTCGGCCCCTCTGTCCGCCGGCCACCGTACCTTGGCATGCGCCTGGCAAGGCGGACGGAGCGACGGCTTCTCGCCAGGGGTCGAGCAGTGGGGTACCGGCGAATCCGGTGGCTGCACACCGCTCCGCTCCACTAGAGTGCGGCTGCGCTGCGGGCCTTCCCGGAGGGCACACGCGAGTTCACGATCCCCTCAACAGCCATGAGCCGTGGTGGTCGCCGTCACCCAGCGGGTGCGGCGGGTCGGCGGAGGTCCGGTAGGACGTCCCTACCATTCCGACTCACAGCTGTGGAGTGGTGTCCCGTGAACGAAGCCGAGTGCAAGTCCGCGCGTCGCGTCTGGTTCCGCAAGGTCCTGATCGACGTCTCCGCCGGTGTCGTCTCCAGCCTCGTGCTGGCGACGCTGACGGCGGTCGCGCGCCTGCTCTTCTGAAGCAGGCCGGTGGCGGGCCCGGAGAGCCCGCCACCTCACACCTCTGAGCAGCAGCCCGGCTCCGGCGCCCGGCTCAGTCCTCGGCGCGGATCGGCTCCAGGATCGCCACGCACTCGACATGGTGCGTCATCGGGAACAGGTCGAAGACGCGCAGGGTGCGGGGCTTGTAGCCGGCTTCCTTGAAGTAGGCGAGGTCGCGGGCGAGGGCGGCCGGGTCGCAGGCTACGTAGGCGATGCGGCGGGCGTTGAGGCCGGCCACGTGGCGGACGGTCTGCTTGCCGGCGCCGGCGCGCGGGGGGTCGAGGACGACCAGGTCGCACTCCGTGATGCCGGTCCGCGGGAGGACCGCCTCGACCTTGCCCTGCTCGATGCGGACGCGCGGGAAGTCGGCCAGGTTGTGCCGGGCGTCCTCCACCGCGCGCTTGGTCGATTCGATGCCCAGGACGGCTCCGGTGTCGCCCAGGCGCTCGGCCAGCGCGCCCGCGAAGATGCCGACGCCGCAGTAGAGGTCGAGGGCCATCTCGCCCTTGCGCGGCATCAGGCCCTGCATGACGGCCTTGATGAGGGTGTCCGCGGCCTGCGGGTGCACCTGCCAGAAGCCGCCCATGCCCACGCGGTAGGTCCGGCCGTCGGCCCGCTCGCGGACGAAGGGGCGGCCGTGGACGCGGTGCACGCCGCCGTCCTTCTCCTCGACCCGCAGGACCGAGACCGGCTTGTCCAGCTCGACCAGCGGCAGCCGGCCGCCGGGACGGGGGGTGAGGACGACCTGGCGGTCGCTGGAGCCGGAGGCGGCGATCGCCTCGACGGTGGCCATCTGGGGCCAGTCCTGCTTCTCGATGCCCAGCTCGCTGACGCCCGGCGCCGCGATCATGCAGTGGTCGATCAGCTCGATGTCGTGCGAGCGGTGCCGGCGCAGGCCGGGGTTGCCGTCCTCGTCGATGGCGTACTGGACGCGGGTGCGCCACTGCGGGACCTCGCCGGCCGGCAGCTTGTCGCCCTCGGCGGGGGCCACGGTGCCGTCCCAGCCGGCCTCCTCGGGGGTCAGCCCGGCCAGCCGCTGCAGCTGCTCGGCGACGACCTCGCCCTTGAGGCGGCGCTGGGCGCCGGGCTTGGCGTGCTGCCAGTCGCAGCCGCCGCACTTGCCGGGGCCGGCGAACTTGCACGGCGCCTGGACCCGGTCCTTGGAGGCGGTCAGGACCTCGGTGGCGTCCGCCCGCAGGAAGCGGGAGTCGATCTCGCCCTCGGTGACCGTCGCGACCACCTTCTCGCCCGGCAGGGCGTGGCGGACGAACAGCACCCGGCCGTCGGCGGTCCGCGCGATGCAGTGGCCGCCGTGCGCGACGGGCCCGACCTCGACCTCGTACGTCTCCCCGACCAGTGACTGCTTCTCGTTCTGCATGGCGGGGACGACTCCAAGTCTGAAAACTGCGTCTGGAAAGACTGCCGGAAACCACTACGACGCGCTGGACGCGACCCATCAGTGTACGACGGGTCGCGTCCGCTCTTCTTCACCTCGAAGCCGGGGCAGGTCAGCCCTTCTGCGTCGGCTCCTTGCGCCGCTGGTCCACCGGACCCCGGCGCACCGCACCCGGGGCGCTCCACTCCTGGCGCCGCTTGGCGCGCTTCTTGGCCGCCTCGGAGGAGGCCAGCTGGTAGGGCACCGAGGTGACCATCACACCGGGCGTGAAGAGCAGCCGGCCCTTGAGGCGCAGCGCGCTCTGGTTGTGCAGGACGTGCTCGTACCAGTGGCCGACCACGTACTCCGGGATGTACACGCTGACGGCGTCGCGCGGGTTCTCGGTGCGCAGGCCCTTGATGTACTCGACCACCGGGCGGGTGATCTCGCGGTACGGCGAGTCCAGGACCTTGAGCGGGACGTCGATCCCGCGCCGCTCCCACTCCGCCCGCAGGGCCTTGGTCTCGGCCGGGTCGACGCTGACGCTCAGCGCCTCGAGCTGGTTGGCGTGCAGCAGCTTGGCGTACGCCAGCGCCCGCAGGGTGGGCTTGTGCAGCTTGGAGACCAGGACGACGGAGTGCACCCGGGAGGGCCGCACGTACTCGTCCGGGCGCTCCTCGGCGGCGGCGATCTCGTTGGCGACCTTGTCGTAGTGCCGGCGGATCGCGGACATGGTGACGTAGAAGATCAGCATGCCCAGCAGGGCGACCCAGGCGCCGTGGGTGAACTTGGTCGCCAGGACGACGACCAGGACCAGCCCGGTGAAGGTGGCGCCGAAGGCGTTGATGGCCCGCGAGCGCACCATGTGGCGGCGCTTGGCCTGGTCGGTCTCGCTGCGCAGGTGCCGGTTCCAGTGCCGGACCATGCCGATCTGGCTGAGCGTGAAGGAGACGAACACGCCGACGATGTAGAGCTGGATCAGCTTGGTCGAGTCGGCGTCGTAGATCCAGACCAGCAGGATCGCGGCGCCCGCGAGCAGCACGATGCCGTTGGAGAAGGCGAGCCGGTCACCGCGGGTGTGCAGCTGGCGCGGCAGGTAGCGGTCCTGGGCCAGGATCGAGCCGAGCAGCGGGAAGCCGTTGTACGCGGTGTTGGCCGCCAGGAAGAGCACCAGGGCGGTGGCCGCGGCCAGCACCACGAAGAGGAAGCTGCCCTTGCCGAAGACCGCCTCGGCGACCTGGGAGATCACCGGGTTCTGGACGTACGTCGGACCGACCGGGACGCCGCCCTGCAGCAGGTCGGTGGCCGGCTTCTCGGCCATCCGGACGTGCGTGCTCATGGCCAGCGCGATGATGCCGCAGAACATGGTGACGGCCAGCCCGCCCATGAGGGCGAGGGTGGTGGCGGCGTTCTTGCTCTTGGGCTTGCGGAAGGCCGGGACGCCGTTGCTGATCGCCTCGACGCCGGTCAGTGCGGCACAGCCGGAGGAGAAGGCCCGGAGCAGCAGGAAGACCAGCGCGAATCCGGCGAGGCCCTGGTGTTCCGCCTTGATCTCGAAATCGGCTGTGGGCGCCTTCATGGTGTCGTCGAGGACCAGTCCGCGCCAGGCGCCCCAGGCGATCATGACGAAGACACCGGCGACGAAGACGTAGGTGGGAATCGCGAAGAGCTTTCCGGACTCCTTCACACCGCGCAGGTTCATCAGTGTGAGGAGCAGGATCATGGCGATCGCGCAGAGCACCTTGTGCTCGATGACGAAATGCACCGCGGAGCCGAGGTTCTCGACGCCGGAGGCGATGGAGACCGCCACGGTCAGCACGTAGTCGACGAGGAGGGCGCTGGCGACCGTGAGGCCGGCCTTGGGCCCGAGGTTGGTGTTGGCGACCTCGTAGTCGCCGCCTCCGCTGGGGTAGGCGTGGACGTTCTGCCGGTAGGACGCCACGACCGTGAACATCAGCACCACGACCGCCACCGCGATCCAGGGGCTGAAGTGGTACGCCGACACGCCCGCGATCGAGAGGACCAGAAGGACCTCTCCCGGGGCGTACGCCACGGATGACAGGGGGTCGGACGCGAACACGGGAAGTGCGATGCGCTTCGGCAGGAGCGTTTCACCGAGGCGGTCGCTGCGCAGGGCCCGGCCGATCAGGATCCGTTTGGGCACGTCGGTCAGTTTGGACACGCAGAGGATGTTAAGCGTTCGAAAACAGCGCTGACCAACCACCACCCGAACCCCGCCCCAATTACGCACGGCCGCGGCACAAGACATCACACTGGTGACCGCGCGTGTGTAGCTTGGGCCACGGTCTGAGACCCTGTGAAGCCAGAGGATCATCCGGTCCCTCCGGCCGGAAGATCATCCGGGTCCGGAACTGGGTCCGGAACTATTGACAGCCGGAAGGACGGCCGTGCACATCGTCATTATGGGCTGCGGAAGAGTGGGCTCCGCTCTCGCGCAGACCTTGGAGCAGCAGGGGCATACGGTCGCCGTCGTCGACCAGGACCCCACCGCGTTCCGTCGGCTGGGATCGGGCTTCGGCGGTCGTCGCGTGACCGGCGTCGGCTTCGACCAGGACACCCTGCGCGAGGCCGGCATCGAAGAGGCGGGCGCCTTCGCCGCGGTCAGCAGTGGTGACAATTCCAACATCATCGCGGCCCGGGTGGCCCGCGAGATGTTCGGCGTGGAGAACGTCGCGGCCCGTATCTACGACCCCCGACGCGCCGAGGTCTACCAGCGCCTGGGCATCCCGACGGTGGCCACCGTCCGCTGGACGGCCGACCAGATGCTGCGCCGGCTGCTGCCCTCGGGTGCCGAGCCGCTGTGGCGGGACCCCAGCGGCGGCGTCCAGCTCGCCGAGGTGCACACCTCCGCCGCCTGGATCGGCGAGAAGGTCAGCAAGCTGCAGGAGGAGACCGGCGTCCGCGTGGCCTTCCTCACCCGGCTGGGCGAGGCGATGCTGCCGACCTCCCAGACCGTGCTGCAGGAGGGTGACCTCGTCCACGTGATGATGCGCACGGACGAGATCGAGAAGGTCGAGGCGGCCTTCGCGCAGGGCCCCGAGGAGGCACACGCATGAGGGTCGCCATCGCCGGTGCCGGCGCCGTCGGCCGCTCCATCGCGGGCGAGCTGCTGGAGAACGGCCACGAGGTCCTGCTGGTCGACAAGGCGCCCACCGCCATCTCGGTGGAGCGGGTGCCCCAGGCCGAGTGGCTGCTGGCCGACGCCTGCGAGATCACCTCGCTGGACGAGGCCGCGCTGCAGCGCTGCAACGTGGTCATCGCCGCGACCGGTGACGACAAGGTCAACCTGGTCGTCTCGCTGCTGGCCAAGACCGAGTACGGGGTCCCGCGGGTGGTCGCCCGCGTGAACAACCCGAAGAACGAATGGCTCTTCAACGAGTCCTGGGGCGTGGACGTCGCCGTCTCCACCCCGCGCCTGATGTCGGCCCTGGTCGAGGAGGCCGTCAGCGTCGGCGACCTGGTGCGCCTGCTGCGCTTCAGCCACGGCGACGCCAACCTGGTCGAGCTGACCCTGCCGCCGGAGTCCCCGATGGCCGGCACCCGCATCAGCGAGGTGAACTGGCCGCAGGACACGTCCCTGGTCACGATCATCCGCGGCAACCGGGTGCTCACCCCGCACCCGGAGGAGACCCTGGAGGCCGGCGACGAGCTCCTCTTCGTGGCCGCCCAGGCCCGCGAGGAGCAGCTGGAGGACCTGCTGAACGCCGAGCGCGCCGGGGGCTGAGCCCCGCCACGCGCACGACGAGGGCCCCGGAACCGATCGGTTCCGGGGCCCTCGCGTCGGCGGACTACGCCTGGTGGTGCCGGGCGGCAGCGGCGGCCTTGCGCTCCTTCTCGGCCTGCTCCTCCGCCTCCATCTCCGCGAAGACGTCGATCGGCGGCGGGGCCTTCGCCAGGAAGACCCAGGTGAAGTACACGGCGATCACCATGGGCGGCAGCTTCAGCGCGATCAGCACCCAGCCGAGGCTGGTGGTGTCGCCCCACCAGTACAGCGGGAAGAGGATCGCGTACTTGGCCAGGAAGACCAGGCCCCAGGCCAGGCTGGCCTTGGTGTACGCGGCCTTGCGGCCGGGGTTGCGGGTCCGCCAGGAGAGGTTCTCCTTGAAGATCGGCCCCAGCACCACGCCGAGCAGCGGGAAGCCCACCAGCGCGGAGAGCGTGAAGGCGACGCCGAGCCCGGCGCCGTAGATCATGCCCGGCAGGTAGAAGTCCTTGGCGTTGCCCGTGAACATGGCGAAGGCCACGCCGAAGCCGACGCCGAAGACGCCGCTGAAGGCGTGCTTGACGGTGTCCTTGCGGACCAGCCGGACCACGACCAGCGCCAGCGCCACCGCGACCGCCGCGATGCCGGAGGACTTGAGGTCCTTGTTGACCGTGTAGATCCCGACGAAGAGCAGGCCGGGCAGCATGGTCTCCAGCGTGCCCCGGATCCCGCCGAAGGCGTCGAAGAGGGCGGCCTGGGTCACGGCCCGGGCATCGGCCTCGGCATCCGCGGTCGAGGGCCCGGCGGGGCCCTCCGCTCCCTGCTTGTCGAGTGGCGTCACCGGCTAATGCTCCTGTCCCAGCGGTCGGAGTTCGTACTTCGGGTTGAAGAGCACCCGGCGGCCGTGGCTCATCGCGATCCGTCCGGAGGCGATCATCTTGCGGCCCGGTTCTATGCCGACGATGGAACGCCTGCCCAGCCAGACCACGTCCAGGGCGGCGGAGCCGTCGAACAGCTCCGCCTCCAGGGCCGGCACTCCGGCCCGCGGTCGCAGGGTGACCGTGCGCAAGGTACCAGTCACCTTGACGATCTGCCGGTCGTGGCAGTCGCCGATCCGGGTGCACCCCGCGGCCTCCGCGTCCTCCTGGAGCTCGGCGGAGAGCAGTTCCTCCTGGGAGGTGGACAGCCGCTCGAGCATCCGGCGGAACCGCCCGGCGGGTTTGGCGGGCTTCTCGGAACGAGGTACAGCACTCATACAAGAAGCGTACCGGCGCCCCGCGCACCTCTCGTAGTGGTATCCCCCACCTCCTGGATCACCGCTCGAAGCGGTACCCCATGCCGGGCTCGGTGATGAAGTGCCGGGGGTGCGAGGGGTCCGCCTCGAGCTTGCGGCGCAGCTGGGCCATGTACACCCGCAGGTAGTTGGTCTCGGTGCCGTAGGAGGGCCCCCAGACCTCCTGGAGGAGCTGTTTCTGGCTGACCAGCCGGCCGCTGTTGCGGACCAGGACCTCCAGCAGGTGCCACTCGGTCGGGGTCAGGCGGACGTCCCGGCCGTCCCGGCTGGCCTTCTTGGCCGCCAGGTCGACGGTGAAGCCGGCGGTCTCCACCAGCACCTCGTCCCCGCCCGCGCCGGCCACCGGCTCGGCCCGGCGGACCGCGGCGCGCAGCCGGGCCAGCAGCTCGTCCATCCCGAAGGGCTTCGTGACGTAGTCGTCGGCGCCGGCGTCCAGGGCCTCGACCTTCTCGTCCGAGCTGTGCCGGGCGGAGAGGACCAGGATCGGCACCCGGGTCCAGCCGCGCAGCCCCTTGATGACCTCCACGCCGTCCATGTCGGGCAGCCCGAGGTCCAGGACGACCACGTCGGGGTGGCGGGCCGCGGCCAGCTCGAGCGCCCCGGCCCCGTCGGCGGCGGCGTCGACCTCGTACTTGCGGGCCCGGAGGTTGATCACCAGGGCCCGTGCGATCTGCGGCTCGTCGTCCACCACGAGCACCCGCGTCATGGCCGTCCTGCTTTCTCTCGTACCGCTGTTCTGTCACTGTGCACGGCCCGCAGGGTCAGCACCATCGTCAGGCCCCCGCCGGGGGTGTCCTCGGTGTGCAGGGTGCCGCCCATGGCCTCCACGAAGCCCCGGGCCACCGCGAGGCCGAGGCCGACCCCGGCCCCGCGCGGGGCGTCCCCGTAGCGCTGGAAGGGTTCGAAGATCCGTTCCTTGGCCTCGTCGGGGACGCCGGGGCCCCGGTCGACCACCCGTACCTCGACGCGTTCGCCCAGCACGCTGGCCGAGACCTGCACCCGCTGCCCCTCGGGGCTGTACTTGACGGCGTTCTCGACGACGTTGGCCACCGCCCGCTCCAGCAGCCCGGGGTCGACCGCGACCATGGGCAGCGTCTCGGGCACGTCCAGCCCGACGCTGCCCTCGGGTACGCCGCCCAGGGCCATCGGGACCACCTCGTCGAGGTCGATCTCCCGGATGAGCGGGGTGACGGTGCCGGTCTGCAGCCGGGACATGTCCAGGAGGTTGCCCACCAGGTGGTCGAGCCGGTCGGCGCCCTCCTCGATGCCTTCCAGGAGGGCGGCCCGGTCCTCCTCGGACCACTCGACGTCGTCGGAGCGCAGCGAGGAGACCGAGGCCTTGATGCCGGCCAGCGGGGTGCGCAGGTCGTGGCTGACCGCGGCGAGCAGGGCGGTGCGGATCCGGTTGCCCTCCGCCAGCTCCCGGGACCGGGCGGCCTCGTCGACCAGCCGCTGCCGGTCGAGGACCACGGCGGCCTGGGCGGCGAAGGCGCCGAGCACCCGCCGGTCCTCGGCGGGCAGCACCCGGCCGGACAGGGCCAGGGCCATGTTCTCCCCGATCGGCATGTCCACGTCGGCGTCCTCGGGCCGCCCGACCGGGGCCGGCCCCACGCTGCCCGCCGGCTCCCAGGGCTCGACCTCCCCGGCCCGCTCCAGGAGCGCCACCGAGTCCATCGCGAAGGTCTCCCGGACCCGCTCCAGCAGGGCGTCCAGGGTCGCCTCGCCGCGCAGCACGCTGCCGGCCAGGAAGGAAAGGATCTCGGACTCGGCGCGCAGCCGGGCGGCCTGGTGGGTGCGGCGGGCGGCCAGGTCGACGACCGAGGCCACCGAGACGCCGACGGCGAAGAAGATCCCGATGGCCAGGATGTTCTTGGGATCGGAGATGGTCAGCCGGTGCACCGGCGGGGTGAAGAACCAGTTCAGCAGCAGCGAGCAGAGGGCGGCCGAGGCGAGCGCCGGCACCAGCCCGCCGAGCAGGGCCGCGGCGACCGTCAGGGCCAGGAACAGCAGCACGTCGTTGGCCAGACCGAGGTCGCCGTCGATGTGGGTGAGCAGCAGCGCGAGGCCGGTGGGCAGCCCGACGCCGACCACCCAGCCGGCCAGGATCCGGGTCCGGCCGAGCCGGGTGAGCCCGGCGACCGGCAGGTTGCGGCCCTTGGCGACGCCCTCGTGGGTGACGATGTGGACGTCGAGGTCGGGCCCCGAGTCACGGGCCACGGTCATGCCCACGCCGGGCCCGAACATGTACTGCCAGGGCCGCCGGCGGCTGGAGCCGAGGACGATCTGCGTGGCGTTGACCCCGCGGGCGAACTCCAGCAGCGCCTCGGGCACCGCGTCCCCGATCACATGGTGAAACGTTCCTCCCAGGTCTTCGACCAGGGTCCGCTGCACCGCGAGCTCCTTGGGCGAGGCGGCGGTGAGGCCGTCGCTGCCGGCCACGTACACGGCCAGCACCTCCCCGCCGGCGCCCTTCTCGGCCAGCCGGGCGGCCCGGCGGATGAGGGTACGTCCCTCCGGGCCGCCGGTGAGCCCCACCACGATGCGCTCCCGGGCCTGCCAGGTGGAGCGGATGCCGTGCTGGCCCCGGTACTCCCGCAGGTACTCGTCGGCCCGGTCGGCCACCCACAGCAGCGCCAGCTCGCGCAGGGCGGTGAGGTTGCCGGGCCGGAAGTAGTTCGACAGCGCCGCGTCGACCTTGTCGGACCGGTAGATGTTGCCGTGCGCCATCCGCCGGCGCAGCGCCTGCGGCGACATGTCCACCAGCTCGATCTGGTCGGCCCGGCGCACCACCTCGTCCGGCACCGTCTCGCGCTGGCGCACCCCGGTGATCGACTCGACCACGTCGCCGAGTGATTCCAGGTGCTGGATGTTGACGGTGGTGACCACGTCGATCCCGGCCCGCAGCAGCTCCTCGACGTCCTGCCAGCGCTTGGGGTTGCGCGAGCCGGGGACGTTGGTGTGCGCCAGCTCGTCCACCAGGACGGTGCCGGGCCGGCGGGCCAGCACGGCGTCCACGTCCATCTCCGTGAACGGCACCCCCCGGTGCTCCAGGGTGCGCCGCTCGACCTGCGCCAACCCGGCCAGCATCGTCTCGGTGCGCGGCCGGCCGTGGTGCTCGACGAAGCCGACGACCACGTCGGAGCCGCGCTCCACCCGGCGGTGGGCCTCGGAGAGCATGGCGTACGTCTTGCCGACGCCCGGTGCCGCGCCGAGGTAGATCCGTAGCTTGCCGCGTCCCATGTCCCTATTGTCTTTCACGTCCTGGTAGCGCACCGTCACGGGGTCGGCCCTCCGGGTCAGCGCCCGGTCGGGGCCTCGAACGCGGTGCCGGGCTCGAGGACGCCGTACGACCCCTCCGAGCAAACCCCGGCTCCCGCACGTCCGCTCGCCCCTTGACGGATCCCATACGCCCCCGGCCGCCGCCTTGACGTCTCCCTGACGGGACCACCGGGACCTGCGGGCCTGCGGTTACCGCCGGGACGGCGAAAAGGCCGGTGGGCCGCACCCCTCGGAAAGGGGTGCGGCCCACCGGCCTCGACTGACCTGAACCGGTCGGTGCGGGTCAGCGCACCTCGGTGATCTCGGGCCCGCGCTCGAGCTGGCCCATCCCGCCGGAGAAGCGGGAGCCCTCGGCGTCCTCGGTCTGCACGCCGTCCGGCACCATCTGGGCGTCGTTGGGCAGCTTGAGGACGATCGGGTCGCGCGGGGCCATCGGACCCTCGCCGCGGGTCACGACGGTGTCCCGGAAGATCTGCTCCAGCAGGCCCGCGGCCTCGGGCTGCACCGCGCCCTGCCCGGAGATCACACCGCGCAGGAACCAGCGGGGCCCGTCGACGCCGACGAAGCGCACCAGCTGGACGCCGCCGGTGCCGTCCGGCAGCTGTACCGGGACCTGCGCGCGCAGCTCCCAGCCCAGCGGGCCCTCGACCTCGTCGATGACACCGCCCTGCTGGGTGATGCCGGAGGCGATCTCCTCGCGGACCTCGCCCCAGATGCCCTCCTTCTTGGGGGCGGCGAAGGCCTGCAGCTGGATGGCGCTGTCGCGCAGCACCACCGTGGCGGCGACGATCGCGTCACCGGCCACCTCCACCCGCAGCTCCATGCCCTCGACCCCCGGCACGAAGATGCCGCCGAGGTCGACGCGGCCCTCGGTGGGGTCACCCACCTCGGAGACGTCCCAGGGGCCGTCCGGCCGCGGGGCCGGCGGCAGGTTCACCCGGCGCTGCTCGCCCGTGGTCAAGCCGGCGAGCTGATCGGCGTCCGGCTCCTCGCCACCGACGCCGTCGACGACCTGCTCGGCCTCGCCCGCCACACTCTCGGCGGCGCTGCTCTTCTTGCGACGTCCGAACACGTCACTGTCCTTCCCGGTCGGATACGACCGAAGCGTAGCCATTCCCACCCTGCTGCCCAGCGCCGGATCCGGCCACGGCGGCATGCCCGCCCGTGGATCCGAAACCCCCCTCGGCACGTGCCGAGCCGGGAAGTTCCGCCACCTCGTGGAAGCGCACCCTCTCGACCCGCTGGACGACCAGTTGGGCAATGCGGTCGAAGCGCTCGAACCGGACGCTTTCGCGGGGGTCGAGGTTGACCACAATCACCTTGATCTCCCCACGGTACCCGGCATCCACCGTCCCTGGGGCATTCACGAGGGCGAGCCCGCACCGGGCCGCCAGGCCGGAGCGCGGATGCACGAAGGCCGCGTACCCGTCCGGCAGGGCGATCGACACGCCGGTGGGCAGCACGGTGCGCTCGCCGGGGGCGAGCTCCGCGGCCTGGGTGGTGACGAGGTCGCAGCCCGCGTCACCGGGGTGACCGTACGCGGGAACGGGCACCTCGGGGTCGACGAGCTTGATCAGCACGTCGACGGGCGCGTGGTTCTGGGACATCAGGGGTTCACCTCGAAGGCGCGGGCGCGCCTGACCTGGTCCGGGTCGGACATCGCCGCCCGGATCTCCTCGGGCCGACCGTTCTCGATGAAGTGGTCGACCTTGACCTCGATGAAGAGCGCGTCGGCACGGACGGCGACGGGCCCCTCGGGGCCGCCTATCCGGCCCACGGCGGTGGAGTAGATCTTCCGCCCGGCCACCGCCGTCACCTCGGCCTCGAGGTACAGCACGGTGTCCACCGGTACCGGACGCACGAAGTCGGTCTCCAGCCGGCCGGTCACCGCGATCACCCGCAGCAGCCAGTTCAGCGAGCCGAGGGTCTCGTCGAGCGCGGTGGCCAGCACCCCGCCGTGCGCGAGGCCCGGTGCGCCCTGGTGGGCGGCCTTGACGGTGAACTCGGCGGTGACGCGCACGCCCTCGCCGGCCCGGGCCGCCAGGTGGAGTCCGTGCGGCTGGCCCTCCCCGCAGCCGAAACAGTGGCCGTAGTGCGCACCGAGCAGCTCGCCGGGGGCCGGGGCATCGGGATGCCGCACCGGCACGGCGGCATCGGCCGGGGGCGTCAACGCTGTGTTTCGTCCACTCACAGGCGCAGACCTTACCCGCGCGGCTACCCGGCGGTCGCCCCGTGCCAAGCTTGGGGTCATGCAGCTCTCCGCCTCGCACCACGACGAACGCCTGACCGCCCCCCGCTCCTGGTGGGCGATCGCCGTCCTGGTCGGCCTCGCCGGGGCACTGATCATGCTCCCGCTGGGGGCCGCGCCGGCGCTGGCCGGACTGGTCGTCGGCGCCGCCCTGGCCGGGGTGCTGGTGAGTTCGTACGGGTCCGCGCGCGTGCGCGTGGTCGGCGGCAAGCTGGCCGCCGGCGAGGCCAGCATCCCGGTGACCGCCCTGGGCGACCCCGAGGTGCTGGACGCCGAGGAGGCCCGGGCCTGGCGGACGCACAAGGCCGATCCGCGGGCGTACATGCTGATGCGCAGCTACGTGCCGACGGCGGTCCGGATCCCGGTCACCGACCCGGCCGACCCGACGCCGTACGTCTACCTGTCCACCCGCGAGCCGGCGGCCCTGGTAGCGGCCCTGAAGGCCGCGCAGCAGGCGGCGTAGGGCACTGCGCCCGCGGGCGCGGCGGACGGGGCCGGTACGGGTCTCAGCCCTCGGTACCCGGCCCCAGCGCGTGCGGGTTGTGGCCCGGCGGCGGCAGCGGCCGCGGGTGCTGCTCCAGCGGCGGCAGCCCCTCCAGCGCGGCCCACGGCACCGCACGGCGGCGCAGGTCGGCGCGGACCTTCTCGGCCAGCTTGCGGGTGTCGCGCCGGTTCATCACGGCGCCGACGGTGGCGCCGACCATGAACGGCAGCAGGTTGGGGAGGTTGCGCACCATGCGCTTCATGATCTGTTGGCGCAGTTCGCGCTTCATCTGACCGCCCAGCGCCGCGTTGAGCGTGGTGGGCTTGGTCAGGTCGATGCCGCGCTCCTCGGTCCAGGCGCCGAGGTAGGCCAGGCTGCGCTCCTTGAGCGAGCCCGGCGGGCGCAGGCCGTAGACCTCGTGGAGTTCCGCGACGAGCTTGAACTCGATGGCAGCGACCCCGGTGATCTCGGCCGCGAGCTCGGCCGGCATGGCGGGCGGCACCGGCAGCATGGCCGCCGCTCCGACGCCCGCGCCGACCGTCGAGGTGGCGTTGGCGGCTCCCGCGATCAGCTTGTCGGCAAGCTGATCGGGGCCCAACCCCGGGAACTGCGCGCGCAGGGTCGCGAGGTCCCGTACGGGCACTCTGGGGGCGTTCTCGATGATCCGGTCGACCAGGTAGCCCAGGGCCGCCCGGGCGCCCACGCCGCCCTTGCGCACGCCGTCCTTGACGGCCTGCAGGCGGCGAGCCCCGGTCGGCTGCCGGGGCCCATCACCGGCCGCCGCGCCGGCAGCCGGCAGCGGGGCGGAGGGTACGGCGGGAGTCAGGGCGCCCGTTTCCGGGTCGGTGCCTCCCTCGTACGCCTCCGCTGGACCCTGCGGCTTACGGAAGCGTCGCTTCCGCGACGGCGTCGAGCCTGCCACGGCGGCTGTCAGTCGCAGTCGCGGCAGATCGGCTGGCCGTTCTTCTCACGCGCCAGCTGGCTGCGGTGGTGGACCAGGAAGCAGCTCATGCAGGTGAACTCGTCAGCCTGCTTGGGCAGCACCCGGACGGCGAGCTCTTCGTTGGAAAGGTCCGCGCCCGGGAGCTCCAGGCCCTCCGCGGCGTCAAAGTCGTCCACGTCGACCGAGGACGAAGACTTGTCGCTGCGCCGAGCCTTCAGCTCTTCGATGCTGTCACTGTCGACGTCGTCGTCGGTCTTGCGTGGGGTGTCGTAGTCCGTTGCCATAGTTCGCTCTCCCCCTCTGGGTGTTAGCGGTGTCTCAGCGCACGTAACGCGCGAGAGGCCGGACTTGTGCCCGACCTGAGGCGGAGATTTTGCCTCACATCAAGGTCTGTTACTCAATCGACACCCAGCCGCACGCCTGAAGGAGCGATCGGCGGGGATGTCGAGCGGGACCGTACACGGTCCCGGGGGTGTGCCGCATCGGTGCCACCCCGTGTGATTCCCGCCTTTCAGGGTGCCGGAAACCCGGACTTTCCCGGGCTTTCGGCACCTCTTGGGGTGACGGTACGTACAGGGGCGGCCACACGGCACTGTGATCGATCACACAAGAACCCGCCGGGGACAACCCCCGGCAATTTCGCCCATAGCGAACAGGCTCTCCGGGGATCAGATCGGCAGCGTGACACGCATCACGAGGCCACCGCCCTCTCTGGGCTCCGCGTGGATCCGGCCGCCGTGCGCCCGGGCCACCGAGCGCGCGATGGAGAGACCCAGGCCGACGCCCTTGTCACTGCCCGTCCGCTCGGTCCGCAGCCGCCGGAACGGTTCGAAGAGATTGTCGATCTCGTATGCGGGAACCACGGGACCCGTGTTCGACACCACGAGCACCGCCTGGCCGTGCTGAGCCTCGGTGGTGACCTCCACCCAGCCGCCCTCGGGGACGTTGTACCGGACGGCGTTCTGGACCAGGTTGAGGGCGATCCGCTCGAGCAGGACGCCGTTGCCCTGGACGACCGCCAGCGCCCGCTCCCCGCGGATCTCCACGCCCTTGGCCTCGGCCTCGGCGCGCGCCTGGTCGAGGGCGCGCGAGGCCACCTCCGCCAGGTCCACCGGCTTGCGCTCCACCAGCTGGTTGTCGCTCCGGGCCAGCAGCAGCAGGCCCTCCACCAGCTGCTCGCTGCGCTCGTTGGTCGCCAGCAGCGTCTTGCCGAGCTGCTGGAGCTCCACCGGCGCCCCGGGGTCGGAGAGGTGCACCTCCAGCAGGGTCCGGTTGATGGCCAGCGGCGTGCGCAGCTCGTGGGAGGCGTTCCCGACGAACCGCTGCTGGGCGGTGAAGGCCCGCTCCAGGCGCTCCAGCATCTCGTCGAAGGTGTCGGCCAGCTCCTTGAGCTCGTCGTCCGGGCCGTCCAGCTCGATCCGCCGGCTCAGGTCGGAGCCGACCACCCGCTGGGCGGTCCGGGTGATCTTCCCGAGCGGGGAAAGCACCCGGCCGGCCATCGCGTACCCGAAGGCGAACGCGATGATGCTCAGCCCCAGCAGGGCCATCAGGGAGCGGCTCAGGAGGTCGTCCAGGGCGCGCTTCTTCTGGTGGTCCATGCAGGCCGCGATGGCCTGGTTGAACTGGTCGAGGGTCTGGTTGCCGCCCACGCCGGGGCAGGTCGCGCTGGTCACCTGGACGTTGGTGCCGCCCACGATCTTGAACGGCGGCGAGCTGCCGCCGTGCAGCGCCTGGGCGGCGAGCAGGTAGATGATCGAGAGCAGCAGGATGCCGGCGATCAGGAACATGCCGCCGTAGAGCAGCGTCAGACGTATCCGGATCGTCGGCCTGAGCCAAGGGAAGGGACCCTCGGGCGGGCCGGGGTCCCAGGTGGGTTTCGGTGGTGCCGCCGGTGGTGGCGGGGTCGTGGCCACCGGCGTCAGATCCGGTAGCCGGAGCCCGGCACGGTCACGATGACCGGCGGTTCACCGAGCTTGCGCCGCAGGGTCATGACGGTCACCCGCACCACGTTGGTGAAGGGGTCGGTGTTCTCGTCCCAGGCCTTCTCGAGCAGCTGCTCGGCCGAGACGACCGTGCCCTCGCTGCGCATCAGGACCTCCAGCACCGCGAACTCCTTGGGCGCCAGCTGCACCTCCCGGCCGTCCCGGAACACCTCGCGGCGGTTGGGGTCCAGCTTGATGCCGGCCCGCTCCAGCACCGGCGGCAGCGCCACGGTCGTGCGCCGCCCCAGGGCGCGCACGCGGGCGGTCAGCTCGGTGAAGGCGAAGGGCTTGGGCAGGTAGTCGTCCGCGCCGAGCTCCAGGCCCTCCACCCGGTCGCTGACGTCGCCGGAGGCGGTCAGCATGAGCACGCGGGTGGGCATGCCGAGCTCGACGATCTTGCGGCAGACGTCGTCGCCGTGCACGAGGGGGAGGTCCCGGTCGAGCACGACCACGTCGTAGTCGTTGACGCCCACGCGCTCCAGGGCCGCCGCGCCGTCGTACACGACGTCCACGGCCATGGCCTCCCGGCGCAGTCCGGTGGCCACCGCATCGGCGAGCAGCTGCTCGTCCTCGACGACGAGTACGCGCACGTCGTTTCCTTCCTCATGGGCCCGGGGGCGGGCCAGGGTCTTGTTGCCCGTCCATCCTGCCCTTTTCTCCGGTAAACCGGCTGTAAGGCGCTGCTGAGGGGGCCGGCGGCGGCAGAAGGGCCCCGGGACGGCCCCGGACGGCGGCCAGGAGGCTCCCCCGGACACGGCGGGGCCCCGGCACCCTGATCGGATGCCGGGGCCCCACCGGCCGCCGCTGGGCGCCTCGGCCGCCTCCTGCACGGAGACGCCCTCGCGCCGCGTGCGCGCTATGCCGCGGTCAGCCTCACTCCGTGCTCGGCGGCCAGCCGGTGCAGGTCCTCCAGCTCTGCCAGCTCGACTTCCGCCAGGAAGTCGTCGCCCGTCTCGCGGGCCCGCGTGAGGTCGGTCTCCGTGGTCCTGATGCGCTGCAGAAGACCTGCGGTGAATGCGTCCATGGTGCGCCCCCTCTTCGTGGGTCGGGGTCGGTGGCACGGGGGTGTGCCGATCCCCCCGTGACACGCAGCACGCCGCGGTCGAGGGGTGATCGAGGGTGTGTAGCCCCCTCATCCCCGCCCCCCGCAACCCAGAAACCTCGCAAGGCCCGTGAATCCTCTCCTCCGCCCCCGGGGAAGCGCGGGGCGGACGCCCTCCGGGGCCCGGCGCGGGGTCAGTCGTGCCAGGCCCCGGCCTCGTCGAGCAGTGCGCCGAGCGGCCCGAAGACCGCCGGGGTGGCCGCCAGGACCAGTTCGCCCGAGGGCGGCGAACCGGGGCGCCCACCGGTCAGCGCGCCCGCCTCGCGGGCGATCAGGTCACCGGCCGCCAGGTCCCAGGGGTGCAGCCCGCGTTCGTAGTAGGCGTCCAGCCGGCCGGCCGCCACGTCGCACAGGTCCACGGCCGCCGAACCGCCGCGCCGGATGTCGCGGACCCGGGGGATCAACCGCTGCGCCACGTCCGCCTGGTGCGCCCGGACGGTCTGGACGTAGTTGAAGCCGGTGGCCACCAGCGCCTGGTCGAGCGGCGCGGCGGCCCGGCAGCGCAGCGGCCCGCCGCCGGCCAGCCAGGCCCCCTCGCCGAGCACGGCGTGGTACGTCTCGCCGCGCATGGGCGCCGCGACCACCCCGACCACGGTCTCGCCGTGGTACTCGGCGGCGATGGAGACGGCCCAAGAGGGCAGGCCGTAGAGGTAGTTCACGGTGCCGTCGAGCGGGTCGACCACCCAGCGGACCCCGCTGGTGCCCGCGCTGCTGGCGCCCTCCTCGCCGAGGAGGCCGTCGTCGGGCCGGTGCGCGGCCAGGAAGTCGGTGATCAGCTTCTCGGCGGCGATGTCCATCTCGGTGACCACGTCGATCGGGCTGGACTTGACGGCGGCCACCCCGAGGTCGGCGGGGCGGCCGTCGCGCAGCAGCTCCCCGGCCTGCCGGGCGGCCTCCAGGGCGAGGCCCAGCAGTTCGGTCTTCAGCAGGTCGGTCACGGCTCTCCTCGGCGGCGGTGCGGTCGGCGGTGCGCTCGCCGGCCCGGGGACGCACCCCGGACCGGCCGGTCGTACGGACGGACGGGCCCCGGTCAGGCGAAGGGGCTGTCCTCGCCCGCGGCGGCCGGCCGCGGGGCGCGCGCCGGGCAGCAGCCCACCGCGCACAGGTCCTGGCCGGCTCCCAGAGTGCCGACCCAGCAGCGCTCCACCGCGTCGCCGCGCTCGGCGGCGGCCCGCTCCAGGAGCAGTTCGCGCACGGCGGCGGCGAACCGCGGGTCCGCGCCGACGGTGGCGGACCGGGCCACCGGCAGGCCGAGCTCGGCCGCCTTGGCGGTGGCCTCGGTGTCGAGGTCGTACATGACCTCCATGTGGTCCGAGACGAAGCCGATCGGGACCATCACCGCGGCCGGCGCGCCCTCGGCGTGCAGGGACTCCAGGTGGTCGCAGACGTCCGGCTCCAGCCAGGGGATGTGCGGGGCGCCGCTGCGGGACTGGTAGACCAGCTTCCAGGGGTGCTCCCGGCCGGTGCGGGCGGCGACCTCGGCGGCGATCACCCGCGCCACGTCCAGGTGCTGGCGGACGTACGCCCCGCCCGCGCCGCCGGTGGTGTGCTCCTCGACCGGTCCGGAGGCGTCGGCCGCGGCGGTCGGGATGGAGTGGGTGGTGAAGGCCAGGTGCGCGCCGGCGCGCACCTCCTCCGGCAGCGCCTCCAGCGCCGCGACGACCCCGTCGGTCATCGGGCCGACGAAGCCGGGGTGGTTGAAGTAGTGCCGCAGCTTGTCGACCCGGGGCACCGCCACCCCCTCCTCGGTGAGCGCGGCCAGCGAGTCGGCCAGGTTCTCGCGGTACTGGCGGCAGCCGGAGTACGAGGCGTACGCGCTGGTGGTGAGCACCGCGACGCGGCGGTGCCCGTCGGCGGCCAGCTCGCGCAGGGCGTCGGTGAGGTACGGGGCCCAGTTGCGGTTGCCCCAGTAGACCGGCAGGTCCAGGCCGTGCCCGGCGAAGTCCTTGCGCAGGGCGTCGAGCAGCCGGCGGTTCTGCTCGTTGATCGGGCTGACCCCGCCGAAGCCGAAGTAGTGCTGCCCGACCTCCTTGAGGCGCTCGCGCGGGATGCCCCGGCCCCGGGTGACGTTCTCCAGGAAGGGGACCACGTCGTCGGGCCCCTCGGGGCCGCCGAAGGACAGCAGCAGCAGGGCGTCGTAGGGACGGGCGTCGGGGCGGGCCGCGGCGCCGGCCGCGGACTGAGCGAGCTGGTCTGGCATGTCCCGAATCCTGCCACCCGGCACCGACAGCCGGTAACCGGCCTCGCCCGGGTCTCGGGTCCTGGACGCCGGGCCGGTACGGAGGAGGTGCGCCCGACCTAACTTTTCGGATGATTCGCTGCGGACCGGCAGGGCGGGCCGTAACCTGTAGTGGCCATCTACGTCCCTTACGGAGCGCCCCTTGGCCAGTCCCTACCGCGCGATCTTCGCCACCCCCGGCGCCCGCGCGTTCACCGTGGCCGGATTCTTCGGGCGCATGCCCCTGTCCATGCTCGGCATCGGCGTCGTGACGATGGTCTCCCAGCTGACCGGCCGCTACCGGCTGGCCGGCGCGCTGACCGCCACCCTCGCCCTGTCCGCGGCGGCGCTCGGCCCCCAGGTCTCGCGGCTGGTGGACCAGTACGGCCAGCGCCGGGTGCTGCGGCCGGCCACCCTCATATCGGTGGCCGCCGTCTCCGGGCTGCTGATAGCCGCCCAGCGCGGGGCGCCGGACTGGGTGCTCTTCCTCTGCACCGCCGGGGCGGGCTGCGTGCCCAGCGTCGGCGCCATGCTGCGGGCCCGCTGGACGGCCGTCTACCGCAACTCCCCGCGGGAGCTGCACACGGCCTACTCCTTCGAGTCCGTGATGGACGAGGTCTGCTTCATCGTCGGGCCGATCGCCTCCATCGGCCTGTCCACCGCCTGGTTCCCCGAGGCCGGCCCCCTGATCGCCGCCGTCTTCCTGCTGGTGGGCGTCTTCTGGCTGACCGCCCAGCGGGCCACCGAGCCCGCCCCGCACCCGCGCGAGCCCGGCGCGGACCGGCGCTCGGCGCTGCGCTCCCCCGGCCTCCAGGTGCTCGTGGCCACCTTCGTCGCCACCGGCGCGATCTTCGGCTCGATCGACGTGGTGACCGTGGCCTTCGCCGAGGAGCAGGGCCACAAGGCCGCGGCCAGCCTGGTCCTGGCGGTTTGGGCGCTGGGGTCCTGTATCGCCGGACTCCTCTTCGGCCTGCTCCATCTCAAGGGCCGGACGGAAGTGCGCTGGGTACTGGGCATCTGTGCGATGGCCGTGAGTATGATCCCCCTCCTACTGGCCGGGAACCTTCCGTTTCTGGCCGTGGCGCTCTTTGTCGCGGGCCTCGCCATCGCACCCACGATGGTCACCACCATGGCCTTGATCGAGGCGCACGTACCGCGCGCGAAGCTGACCGAAGGCATGACCTGGACCGGCACCGGGCTCGCCGTGGGCGTCGCGCTGGGCTCGTCGGTCGCCGGCTGGGTCATCGACTCGGCCGGGGCGGAGCGGGCGTACGTGGTCCCGATCGCGGCAGGGGCCGCCGCGGCGGCGGTGGCGTTCGCGGGTTATCGACGGCTCACCAGGCCGGCGCATGGGGAGGAACCCGATGGGCACGCAGAGCAGCACGAAGACGACCACGACCGCGGCGCCCAGCACGTGGCGTAACTGGGCCGGCAACGTCAGCGCCCGGCCGGTCCGGGTGGCCGAGCCCCGCTCGGTGGACGAGCTCCGGGAGACCGTCCGGCGGGCCGCCGCCGACGGCCTCAAGGTCAAGGCGGTCGGCACCGGCCACTCCTTCACCTCCGCCGCGGCCACCGACGGCGTGCTGGTCCGCCCCCAGGCCCTGAGCGGCATCCGGCACATCGACCGCGAGGCGGGCACCGTCACGGTCGCGGCCGGCACCGCCCTCAAGGACCTCAACCTCGCCCTGGCCCGCGAAGGACTCTCGCTGACCAACATGGGCGACATCATGGAGCAGACGGTCTCCGGCGCCACCAGCACCGGCACCCACGGCACCGGCCGCGACTCCGCCTCCATCGCCGCCCAGATCCGCGCCCTGGAGCTGGTCACCGCCGACGGCCGGCTGCTCACCTGTTCGGAGAAGGAGAACCCGGAGGTCTTCGCGGCCGCCCGGGTCGGCATCGGCGCCCTGGGCATCGTCACCTCGATCACCTTCGCGGTCGAACCGCTCTTCCTGCTGACCGCGCGCGAGGAGCCGATGGCCTTCGAGCGGGTGACCGCCGAGTTCGACCAGCACTGGGCGGAGAACGAGCACTTCGAGTTCTACTGGTTCCCGCACACCGGCAACTGCAACACCAAGCGCAACAACCGCAGCACCGGCCCGGCCGCCCCCAACGGCGCGGTCAGCGGCTGGATCGAGGACGAACTCCTCTCGAACGGCCTCTTCCAGGCGGCCTGTTCGCTGGGCCGTACGGTCCCGGCCACCATCCCCTCGATCGCCCGGCTCGCCAGCAAGGCGCTGTCCGCCCGCACCTACACGGACATCCCCTACAAGGTCTTCACCAGCCCGCGCCGGGTCCGCTTCGTCGAGATGGAGTACGCCCTGCCGCGCGCGGCCGTGGTCGACGCCCTGCGGGAGCTGCGCACCCTGGTCGACCGCTCCGACCTGCGGATCAGCTTCCCCGTGGAGGTGCGCACCGCTCCCGCGGACGACATCGCCCTGTCCACCGCCTCCGGACGCGACTCGGCGTACATCGCGGTGCACATGTACAAGGGCACGCCCTACCACGAGTACTTCACCGCGGCCGAGCGCATCTTCACCGCGCACGCCGGGCGTCCGCACTGGGGCAAGGTGCACACCCGCGACGCCGCGTACCTCGCCGGGGTCTACCCGCGCTTCGGGGAGTTCACCGCGCTGCGCGACCGGCTGGACCCGGACCGGCTGTTCGGCAACGACTACCTGCGCCGGGTGCTGGGCGACTGACCGTCAGCCGGTGCCGGCCGTGGCGCCGTTCCCCTCCTTCGGGGTGCCCCCGTCCGCGCCCGGGCCGCCGTCGGCCCCCGTCGAGCGGTGCGGCGTGGGGGTGGGCTCCGGGGTCGGCGGGGTCGGGGTGGGCGTGGGGTCCGACGGGCTCGGCGAGGGCGTCGGGTCCGTCGAGTGCGAGGGGCCCGGCGTGGGCGTCGGGTCCCCGCCGGTGGAGCGGGAGGGGTCCGGGCCCGGGTCCTGCCGGTGCGTGGCGCCGCCGCCGTCGGGCGTCGGCCGGTCCTGCTCGCCCTTCTCCGGTGCGGGGTCCTGCTGCCGGTGCTGCGAACCGCCGGTGGTGACGCCGCCGAAGGTGCTGGTGTTCCCGGACACCTGCTCGTACACGGCGATCCCGCCCATGGACACGCCGAACACCAGCGCCGCCGCGAGCGCCTTGGCCCGCCAGCCCCGCACCCGCGTCCCGTGCGTCGAGGCCGCCCCGAAGTCCTCGCCGGCCACGGGCGGCCGCCCGGTCGGGTCGACGGCGCGGAGCAACCGGGTCCGGTCGGGATCGGCGGCCGGGAGCAACTGCGTCCGGTCCGCCGCCGGGAGGATCCGGGTGGCGTCCTCGTACGGACCGGGGGCCGGGGCCGGCGGCGTCCGGACCTGACGGGCCTTCGGGCGGACCGCCTCGCCGCCCTCGCGGATGGTCTCGCCGGTGCGCTTGAAGAAGTGCTGGATGACCGGCCCGCCGGCGGTGGCCACCACGCTGACCACACCGGCGCCGAGGATGGTCCCGTACACCCCCATCTTGGAGGCGAGATAGGCCGCCGCGATGGTGGCGAGGGAACTGCCCGCCACTTGGGTGATACTCAGGTCCAGCCGCTTCCCGGCGGCCCCTTCGGCCCCGGTCGGCTCCGTCGCCGCTCCGGTCGCGGCGGTCTGTGCGGCCTCACCCGGCGCGCCCGTTTTCTGCCCCATGCCCAGCCTCTGACGTCCCTCCGCCGCCCTTCGTCGCGGGCGCTTACAGCAGTTACTGACATGTGGGCGAAGCCGATAGTTCCACTTAGCGGGATTCTGTGAACCAAGACACCCGAAAACGCCCGTCGCGTCAGGCGCCCGTAAGGAATCCAGCGCCTCAACTCCCCACCCGCAGGACAAGTTCGGCGGCGCGGCGGTCCACCCCGGTGGCCCGAATGGAGTACTGTGGCGAGCCCTGGGGCCGCGCTTCCTTTCGGATGACCGGACCCGGGAGAGGGGGCCGGTTACTCGAAGGAGCGGCGCTCGAAACCGGCGACGCCAAGGCATCGCACGAGAGCCTGCTGCGCAGAGTGACCAAGTCGTCACTATGAGTGGCGAACAGGCAACCGTGCCATACCGGCGATCAAGGGCGCATGCCCGACACGCGGGTTTAACTCGGCAAGGTTGTGGCAGGCTGCACCCGGGCAGGCCACACTCGACTAGCGGAAGCAGCGACGCACGTGACGTCGGCAGGCACCACCCGGGAGGTCCCCATGCCCGAACTGCGTGTCGTGGCCGTCTCGAATGACGGCACACGACTGGTGCTCAAGGCTGCGGACGGCACGGAGTTCACCCTTCCGATCGACGAGCGGCTGCGCGCCGCCGTGCGCAACGACCGCGCGCGGCTCGGGCAGATCGAGATCGAGGTGGAGTCCCACCTCCGCCCCCGGGACATCCAGGCGCGGATACGTGCCGGTGCCTCCGCGGAGGAGGTCGCACAGCTCGCCGGCATCCCCGTCGACCGGGTGCGCCGTTTCGAGGGTCCCGTGCTGGCCGAGCGCGCCTTCATGGCGGAGCGGGCCCGCAAGACCCCCGTACGCCGCCCCGGCGAGAGCGCGGGACCGCAGCTGGGCGAGGCCGTCCAGGAGCGGCTGTCCCTGCGCGGTGCCGAGAAGGACACCGTCCAGTGGGACTCCTGGCGCCGCGACGACGGCACCTGGGAGGTCCTGCTGGTCTACCGGGTGGCGGGCGAGCCGCACTCGGCGAGCTGGAGCTACGACCCGCCGCGGCGGCTCGTCCAGGCCGTCGACGACGAGGCGCGTTCGCTGATCGGCGAGTCCGACGACCTGCCGGCGCCCGAGCCGAGCTTCCCGTTCGTGCCCCGGATCGCGCGGCTGCCGCGCGACCGGCCGCTGGACCGCGCCCTGGACCGGCAGATGCCGGCCATCGCGCCGGCCCCGCCGGCCCCGGAGCCGGAGGAGGAGCGCGACTCGCTCACCAGCCTGCTCGAGGCCGTGCCCAGTTTCCGCGGAGACCTGGTCGTGCCGGAGCGGCCGGCCCCGCCCGTGGAGGAGCCCGAGACGGCCGTCGCCTCGGAGGAGGCGGCCCCCGCCGCCTCGGCCGGGGCGGGCGCCGCGTACGCCGACGTCCTCATGCCGAGGTCGGTGGCCGGCCACCGCGAGCGCCTGACCGGCACCACCGACCGCCAGGCCGAAGCCGACGGCGTCCGCCCCGGCCGCCGAGCCGCCGTCCCCAGCTGGGACGAAATCGTCTTCGGCACGAGGCGCAAGAAGCAGGAGTAGCGGCCCCCGCAACTGTCGCCTCAATCGCCGGCGAGGCTGGATTTCCAGCCTCGCCGGCGATTGAGGCGCGGGGTCCGGGGCAGCGTCCCGGTTTCGGGATGGGGGTCCCCCCGGACGGAGTCTGGGGGAGGGCGGGGAGGGGACCAGCTCCGCGCAGCGGCCCCACCCGCACCCCCACCGGCCGTCAGCCCGGCAGCGGCCCGGTCGCAACCGGCCGGCCCGGATCCCGAGACCACTCGGACCAGGAGCCCGCGTAAAGGGCCGCCCGCACCCCCGCCACGGCAAGCGCCAGCACCTCGTGCGCCCCGGAAACCCCCGACCCGCAGTACACCCCGACGGCCGCCCCACCGGCAGCCGCCCCCAGCTCACTGAACCGCGAAGCCAACTCCCCGGCGGGGAGGAAGAGCCCGTCATCCCCCACGTTCGACGTCGTCGGCGCCGACACGGCCCCCGGCACGTGCCCCCCGACCGGATCGATCGGCTCGACCTCACCCCGGTACCGCTCCCCCGCCCGCGCGTCCAGCAGCACCCCCGAACGGGCCAGCGCCGCCGCCCCGTCCGCGTCCAGCAGGCCCATCGCCCCCGGGCTTGGCTTGAAATCGCCTTCGGCCGGCGCCGGCACCTCGGCGGTCACCGGCCCGCCCGCCGCCCGCCACGCGGCCAGGCCCCCGTCCAGGACCCGGACCTCCTCGTGACCCGTCCAGCGCAACAGCCACCAGGCGCGTGCGGCGGCCCAGCCCAGCCCGCCGTCGTACACGACCACCGGCTCCCCGCGGCGCACTCCCGCCCGCCGCATCACGGCCCCGAAGGCCTCGGGGTCCGGCAGCGGATGCCGGCCGCCGGCCCCCGGCGGACCAGCCAGTTCGCGGTCCAGGTCGACGAAGACGGCGCCCGGCAGGTGCCCGGAGTCGTAGGCGGGGCGCTGGTCGGGGCCGCCCAACTGCCAGCGGACGTCGAGGAGGACCGGGGGCCGGGAACCGGCCAGCTCGTGCGCGAGCTCTGCGGCGGAAAGGATCGCGTTCATGCGCCCATCCTCCTCCAGCGGCCCTTCCCCGCGTAACAGGGCCGAAATCACCGGGCCGAACCGATTCGGTCATCTCTGGCCGGGCGCCCGAAAGTGGGCGCGGCCGGGGCGCGGCCGACGGCGCGGAGTGCCACCATCGTGCCCATGACCGAGCAGGCGATCCGCCGCACGCCCGGCACCCCGTGCTGGGTCAGCCTCATGGTGCACGGGCTGGCCGCGACCAAGGAGTTCTACACCGCCCTCTTCGGCTGGGAGTACGCCCCGGGCCCGGGCGAGCTGGGCCCGTACGTACGGGCCCGGCTGGACGGCCGGGAGGTGGCCGGCATCGGGCAGTTGCCGCCCGACCGCCACCTGGCCACCGCCTGGACGACGTACCTGGCCACCGACGATGCCGACACCACGGCCGAGCTGATCCGCAGCTGCGGCGGGACCGTCGCGGTGGGGCCGCTGGACGCCGAGGACGCCGGTCGGATCGCGCTCTGCGCGGACCCGGCCGGGGCGGTCTTCGGCATCTGGCAGGCCGCCGCGCACCTCGGCACCCGGCTGACCGGCCCGCCGGGCACGCCCGTGTGGAACGAGCTGGTCACCCGAGAGACCTCCGCCGTCGCCAAGTTCTACCAGGTGGTCTTCGGCCACCGGCCGGAGCAGGGGCCCGCCGAGGACTTCGACTACTTGACGCTGCACCTGGCCGACGGGCCGGTGTGCGCCCTGCACGGCGTCGGGCGGGCGCTGCCGCCGGACCGGGGCGCCCACTGGATGACCTCGTTCCGGGCCGCCGACACGGACGCGGCGGCGGCCCTGGTGACCGAGTTGGGCGGACGCGTCCTGAGCGCGCCGCACGACGGGCCCCGGGGCCGCAGCGCCGTGGTCGCCGATCCGGAGGGCGCGGTCTTCACTCTGGTCGGACCGGCGGCGGGCTGAACGCGCCGGGGCCCCGCGGC